>NZ_BAAAEP010000043.1:0-44937 GCF_039523075.1 Caenispirillum bisanense | reverse complement strand
GCCGGGGGCGGCGGTGCTGGGGGCCGATGCGGCGCTGTTGTCGCCGGTGTTCCCGACCCGCAGCCACCCCGGCGCCGCCACCCTCGGCCCATGGCGGTTCTCGCTGTGGGCCGGGGCGGCGCGGCTGCCGGTGGTGGCGCTGGGCGGGGTGACGGCCGCCACCGCCCGCCGCCTCGGCCACGCCGCCGGAACGGCCGGCATCCCTTAGGACAAGGCGGCAGCCGGGCCGGTGCCGCCGACGTTGGAGAGACAGGAGCACCATCCACCATGCCAGCTCGCAGCCTTACCCTCACCCTGTCGCGCCTGCGCCGCACCGGCGGCCCGCAGGGGCCGACCCTGGGGGAAATGAACAGTCACCTGGCCGACCGCTCGCTGCCGCTGACCATCCTGGTGTTCGGCCTGTTCGGCGCGGTGCCGTCGCCGGGCCTGCCGACCGGGCTGCTGTTCGGCTCGCTGGTGGTGATCCTGACCATGCAGATGATGTTCGGCGCCACCGCCCCGGCGCTGCCGCGCTTCCTGCGCCGCCGCCACGTGCCGCGGCGGGCGCTGGATGCGGTGCTGCGGCGGGCGGTGCCCACCCTGCGGCGGATGGAGCGGCTGCTCCGCCCCCGCCTGCCGGCCCTCAGCCGCGGTCCCTTCGCGGTGCTGAGCGGCCTGCTGCTGGTGACCATGGGGGTGCTGCTGGCGCTGCCCATCCCCTTCGGCAACTCCGCCCCCGGCCTGTCCATCGTCGCCCTCAGCCTGGGGCTGGTGATGCGCGACGGCATCGGCATCCTGGCCGGCTGGGCGGTCAGCCTCGCCACCACCGGCGCCTTTATCGCCATCCTGTGGGGCGCCGGCGGGCTGGCGGCGGCGGTGGCCTGAGGCTGCCGCCCCCCGGGCCGCGTCAGACGAAGTGCGGCCCGTGCGTCCACACCACCAGCGAATGGCGCACCCCGGCGGTGACCGGCGCCACCCGGTGCAGGGTGTAGCTGGGGAAGGAGATGCCGGTGCCCCGCTCGCGCGGCGCTTCCACCGGCGTGCCGTTGAAGTTCAGCTCCAGCGCCCCGCCCTCGTAGTCGGCGGGGTCGGTCAGTTGCACGGTCAGGGTCAGCTTGCGGCTGCGCGGGATGCCACGGCCGCCGACATCGGAATGCCAGTCGTAGAAGCCCAGGTTGCCGGCGGTGTATTCGGTCAGTTGGATCTGTTCGTCGAACCCGCTGAGGGTGAAGCCGAAGGCATCGCGGTTGATGTCGGCGACGGCGCGGGTCAGGCGGGCGGAGATCCACGCCACCTCCGGGTCGTCGTCGGCCAGCCAGATGATGCTGGAGCGCCGCACCGCATCGGTGGCGACGCCGTTCACCAGCCCGCCGTCGGCGGCGGCGCGGCGCTGCCGCAGGGCGACGATGGCGTCGCATTCCTCGGCGGTGAAGACGGTCCTGTGGGTCCAGGACCGGGGCTCGAACCCGCCGGGCAGGATCGAGGGGGCGGGGTCGGCCCCTGAGGCCGTGCCCCACGCAAAGACACGCTCCATCGCGGCTCCGTGGACAGGATACGGAAAGGAACGGCTGGTGTAGCAGGTTCGCCGCAAAAGGCGAGTGACTTCACGCCGCCGCGGCGGCCGCCCGCCTCAGTCCATCAGCGCATGGACCCGCCGGCGCAGCTCCGGCAGCACCTCGGCCTCGAACCACGGGTGGCGCCGCAGCCAGGCGGTGTTGCGCCAGCTGGGGTGCGGCAGGGGCAGGAAGCCGGCCGGCATGGAGCGCCAGTCGGCCACCGTTTCGGTCATGGAACGGCCCTGGCGGAGTGCGCCCAGCCACCACGTCTGGGCGTGGCTGCCGATCAGCAGGGTCAGTTCCACCTGCGGCATGGCGGCGCGGAAGCGGGCCTGCCACAGCGGCGCGCATTCCCGCCGCGGCGGGTTGTCGCCGCCGTGGCGGTCGCGGCCGGGGTAGCAGAAGCCCATGGGCACGATGGCGATGCGGCCGGGGTCGTAGAAGGTGTCGCGGTCCAGCTGCAGCCAGTCGCGCAGGCGGTCGCCGGAGCGGTCGTTCCACGGGATGCCGGTTTCATGCACCCGCGTCCCCGGCGCCTGCCCGACGATCAGCAGCCGGGCGGTGGTGGAGGCGCGGAAGGTCGGGCGCGGCCCCAGCGGCAGCACGTCGGCGCAGCGGGTGCAGGCGCGCGCCTCGGCCATCAGGGCCTCAAGGCTTGCGGCGGAGGCAGTGGAAGCGGTCATGGGCCGCCACATAGGGCGGCAACGGCAGCGGCGGAAGAGGCGTCAGCCGATGCCGTCCTTCAGCAGCCGCTCCACATAGGCCGGCACCACGGCGGTGGCGGGGCCGTAGACCTGTTCCTCGAACAGGCTGGCGCCCTGGCTCGGCTCCAGGTTCAGCTCCACCGTGCGGCCGTCGCCCTGGTCGAGCACCGCATGGACGAAGCCGGCCGCCGGATAGACGTTGCCCGAGGTGCCGATGGACATGAACAGGGCGCAGTCCGCCAGCGCCTGATAGATGCGCTCCATCTCCAGCGGCATCTCGCCGAACCACACCACATGCGGCCGCATGGCGCCGACGTGGCCGCAGTGCGGGCAGGGGGTGACGGTGGCCAGGTCCTCGCGCCAGGCATGGACGGCATGGCAGGCGTCGCAGCGCACCTTCAGCAGTTCGCCGTGCATGTGGATGAGGTTCTGGCTGCCGGCCCGTTCGTGCAGGTCGTCGATGTTCTGGGTGACGATCAGCACCTCGCCCGGCCAGTCCCGTTCCAGGCGGGCCAGGGCGTGGTGGGCGGCGTTGGGCTGGACGTCGCTTTCCACCAGCTGGCGGCGGCGGTCGTTGTAGAAGCGGTGGACCAGCACCGGGTCGCGGTGGAAGCCTTCCGGCGTTGCCACGTCCTCCAGATTCACCTGGCTCCAGATGCCGCCTTCGCAGCGGAAGGTGTCGAGGCCCGATTCCTTGGAGATCCCGGCCCCGGTCAGGACCACGATGGAGGGATGCACGGCGGACATGGCGGGTGGCTCCGGTCTTTCCGTTGCTGGGGCCGGCATGGTAATCCAGGCAGAGGGGTGCGGCAAAGGTACAGGGGGAGAGCGGCTCGTGATCAAGGTCCTGTTCGTCTGCACCGGCAACATCTGCCGGTCACCCACGGCGGAAGGCGTGTTCCGCGATCTGGTGGCGCGGGCCGGTCTGGCCGACCGCATCGGCACCGACTCGGCGGGCACCACCGGCTATCACGTCGGCGAGCCGCCCGATCCGCGCTCGGTCCAGGCGGCGCGGGCGCGCGGGGTGGACATTTCCGACCTGCGGGCGCGGCGGGTGACGGCCGACGACTTCCACACCTTCGACATCATCCTTGCCATGGACCACGGCCACCTGCGGTCGCTGACCCGCATGGCACCGCCCGACGGCCGGGCCGAGGTGGCGCTGTTCCTGTCCTACGCCGACGGCCTCTATCACAGCGAGGTGCCCGACCCCTACTACGGCGACGGGCGCGGCTTCGACGACGTGCTCGACATGGTGGAAGCAGCCTCGGAAGGGCTGCTGCATCACATTCGGACGACCCGGCTGTAACCAGCCCTGGGCCGCTCCCACATCAGGAAAGGAGGTGGCGGCCATGTCCAGACATCCGGTGGAGGATCGTATCGCTGCCGTAACGGGGCAGCCGGTGAAGGCGCTGCGGGCGCTGGCCGGCGGCTGCGTCGGCGACGTGCTGCGCGCCGACCTGTCCGACGGCTCGGCGGTGGTGGTGAAGCTGGCCGACGACGATGGCGGCGGGCTCGACATCGAAGGCTGGATGCTGCGCTATCTGGCGGAACAGTCCAGCCTGCCGGTGCCGCGGGTGCTGCTGGCCGAGCCCGGCTTCCTGCTGATGACCTGGGTGGCGTGCAGCGGCAGCGGCGCGGTCACCTCGGTCTGCCAGCAGCAGGCGGCGGAGCTGATCGCCGCCCTGCACGGCATCACCGCCCCCACCTTCGGGCTGGAGCGCGACACCCTGATCGGCGGCCTGCCGCAGCCCAACCCGCCGAGCGACCGCTGGCTGCCGTTCTTCCGCGACCACCGCCTGCTCGCCATGGCCGCCGAGGCCCATCGCGCCGGCCGCCTGCCCGCCGCCTGCCGCAGCCGGGTGGAAACCCTGGCCGGGCGGCTCGACCGCTGGCTGCTGGAGCCGGAGCGGCCCAGCCTGATCCACGGCGACCTGTGGACCGGCAACGTGCTGTGCGGCGAGCACGGCATCGCCGCCTTCGTCGACCCCGCCATCTACTACGCCGACCCGGAGATCGAGCTGGCCTTCACCACCCTGTTCGGCACCTTCGGCGATGCCTTCTTCCGCCGCTATGCCGAGCTGCGGCCGCTGGCGCCGGGGTTCATGGAGGAACGGCGCGACCTCTACAACCTCTATCCGCTGCTGGTGCATGTGCGGCTGTTCGGCGGTTCCTACGTCGGGTCGGTGGAGCGCATCCTCGACCGTTACCTGGGCTGACGGCGGCGGAGCCGGGCATGGGCGGGGCGGAGAGCGACGACGACACCGAAACCGAGGCCGAGCGCCTCGCCCGCATCCAGTGGCTCTATACCCTGGCGGTGAAGCGCCACGGGCCGCAGGCCAAGGGCGTCGGCTGGCGCGACCGGCGCGGCCAGCTGCTGCGCTTCGCCCAGCTGGTGCGGGTGATGGAGGGGGAGCCGGCCGGCGCGGCGGTGACGGTGAACGACCTCGGCTGCGGCTACGGCGCCCTGTTCCCCTTCCTGCTGCGGCTGCCGCACCTGCGCATCGCCGCCTACACCGGCTATGACATGACCGCCGCCATGGTCGCCGCCGCCCGCGCCGCCGTGCCCGACCACCGGGCGGAGTTCATCGAGTCGGACCACGCCACCCGCGAGGCCGACTACGGGTTCGCCTCCGGCACCTTCAACGTGCTGGCCGGCGGCGATGCCCTGGAGTGGACGGCCGCCGTCATCGCCCACCTGCGCGCCTTCGCCGCCATGAACCGCCGCGGCATGGCCTTCAACATGCTGTCGCCCGACCACCCGCGCCCCGACCGCCTGATGTTCTACACCCGGCCGGAGCCCTTCCGGGCGGCGCTGGAGGCCGACGGCCGCGACACCACCCTGCTCACCGGCTACCTGCCCGGCGACTGGACCCTGCTGGTGCGCTGGTAGGCGGCCGGCCGCAGGGCTCCCATGCGCCGGATCGGCTCGCCCGGTGCCGGCGGCGGGGGCTAGACTGAAGGCAGGTCCACGCACGCAGGAGGCCCCCATGTTCACCTCCCTCAGCGGACGTTCCGTGATCGTGACCGGCGGCGGACGCGGCATCGGCCGCGGCATCGCCCGCCGCTTCGGCGCCGTCGGCTGCAAGGTGCTGGTGGTGGCGCTGGAAGAAGCGGAAGCCGCCGCCGTCGCCGAGTCTATCACCGCCGCCGGCGGCACCGCCCTGCCCTTCGCCGCCGACGTCAGCGACCCCGCCGCCTGCGACGCCATGGCGACGGCCTGCTGCAATACCTTCGGCGGCATCGACATCCTGTGCGCCAATGCCGGCATCTTCCCGGCCGCCCGGCTCGGCACCATGACGGCGGCCGACTTCGACCGCGTCATCGCCACTAACCTGAAGGGCACCTTCCTGTCGGTCTCCGCCTGCCTGCCGATCATG
The DNA here is from genome assembly GCF_039523075.1 of Caenispirillum bisanense. Classification (NCBI taxonomy): domain Bacteria; kingdom Pseudomonadati; phylum Pseudomonadota; class Alphaproteobacteria; order Rhodospirillales; family Novispirillaceae; genus Caenispirillum; species Caenispirillum bisanense. Next base: position 39,318 of record NZ_BAAAEP010000043.1, on the reverse strand, counting down.
AAGGCGCAGCGGCGCGGCCGCATCGTCGTCACCTCGTCCATCACCGGGCCGATCACCGGCTACCCCGGCTGGGCCCACTACGGCGCCAGCAAGGCCGGGCAGATGGGCTTCGTGCGCACCGCCGCCATCGAGCTGGCGCCCTTCGGCATCACCATCAACGCGGTGCAGCCCGGCAACATCATGACCGAGGGGCTGGAGGGGCTGGGCGCCGACTATCTGGCGAAGATGACCGCCTCCATCCCCCAGCGCCGGCTGGGCACGCCCGACGACATCGCCAACGCCGCCCTGTTCTTCGCCAGCGACGAAGCCGCCTACATCACCGGCCAGGGGCTGGTGGTGGACGGCGGCCAGGTGCTGCCCGAATCGATGATGGCGCTGGAGGAGATGGAGAACGGCTGAGGCTGACGCGGAGGCGGGCGCCGACCCGATGGCCGGCACCCGCTCCGTCACGCCTTACTCCGCCGCCTGGGTGAGCGGCGGGTAGTCGGTGTAGCCCTGGGCACCGCCGCCGTAGAAGGTGGCGCGGTCCGGCTCCGTCAGCGGCAGGCCAGCGGCCAGACGGGCGTCGAGGTCGGGGTTGCTGATGTAGGGGCGGCCGAAGGCGACCATGTCGGCAAGGCCCGACTCCAGGATGGCGCGGGCACGGGCCCCGTCATACCCGCCGGCCACCATGATGGTGCCGCGATAGGCCTCGCGCAGCGCCGTGCGGAAACCGGCCGGCACCGGGTCGTGACCCGGCGGCAGTTCCATCGGGCTCGATTCGCTGGTGTGGATGTAGGCAACACCCAGGCCGTCCAGCAGCCGCGCCACCGCCAGGAACAGGCCGTGCGGGTCGTCGTCGTGGATGCCATTCAGCTCCAGGAACGGGGAGATGCGCACGCCCACCTTGTCGGCGCCGAACACGCCGGCCACCGCCTCGGTCACCTCGGCCAGGAAGCGCAGGCGGTTGTCGACGCTGCCGCCGTAGGCGTCGTCGCGCCGGTTGCTCTCCGACCGCAGGAACTGCTCGATCAGGTAGCCGTTGGCCGCGTGCAGCTCGACGCCGTCGAAGCCGGCGTCGCGGGCGTTGCGGGCGGCCTGGGCGAACTCCTCCACCACGCCGCGCACCTCGTCGGTGGTCAGGGCGCGGGGGGTGGGCGTATCCACCATGCCGATGCCGCCGCCATCGACGACGAAGGCCTTGGCGCCCGCCGCCGCCACCGCCGACGGCGCCACCGGCTGCTGGCCGTGCAGCAGCGGATGGCTCACCCGCCCGACGTGCCACAGCTGGGCGAAGATGCGGCCGCCGCTGGCGTGCACCGCCTCGGTCACCCGCCGCCAGCCGGCGGTCTGCTCCGCCGAGTGGATGCCGGGGGTGAAGGCATAGCCCTGGCCGACCGGCGACACCTGCGTGCCCTCGCTGATCAGCAGCCCGGCGCCGCTGCGCTGGGCGTAGTAGGTGGCGGTCAGCTCGGTCGCCACGTTGCCCGGCTGGGCGGCGCGGGAGCGGGTCATCGGCGCCATGGCGATGCGGTTCTTGAGGTCCAGGGCACCCAGGCGATGGGGCCGGAACAGGATGTCGTCGGTGCGGCTCATGGCAGTCTGCCTTTGCGGAAAGGGTCTAGGTGGGCAGAAGGATGGTGTGTATCGTGCGGATAGAGAATGCCGGGTAAACCGAAAACACTGTTCGGAGCCGCTGAACAATGAGCCTCGCCCTGGAGGATATCCGCCTGCTCCGCCGCATTGCCGAGGTCGGCCGCATGGCGGCGGTGGCGCGCGAGACCAAGCTGTCGCCGGCCACCATCAGCGCCCGCCTGAAGGCGGCGGAGGAGCATCTGGGCGTGCGCCTGTTCCTGCGCACCACCCGATCCCTGTCACTGACCGAGGAAGGCCGCCGCTTCATGGCCGCCAGCGAACGGCTGGTGGGGGAGTGGGAGAGCCTGGCCGATGCGGTGCGCGGCGGCGGCGCGCCGCTGGCCGGGCTGATCCGCGTCACCGCCCCCTTCGACCTCGGCATGCAGCACGTGGCGCCGCTGCTGGAGGACTTCCAGCGCGATCATCCGCAGGTGGTGGTGGACCTGGACCTGACCGACGCCATGGTCGATCTGGTGGCGGCGGGGGTGGACCTGGCCATCCGCGGCGGCTCCCTCGCCGACAGCGGGTTGCGGGCCCGGCGGCTGGCCGCCACCCGTCCGGTGGTGGTGGCGGCGCCGGCCTATCTGGAGCGGGCCGGCCGGCCGGAAAGCCCGCCCGACCTCGCCCGCCACCGCTGCATCGTCCGCCGCTCCGGCGACCGGCTGGTGGACGAATGGAGCTTCCAGCGCGACGGCGAGCCGCTGGTGGTGCGGGTGCGCCCGGCGCTGGTCTGCAACAACGGCGCCCAGACCCGCCAGTGGGCGGTGGCGGGTGCCGGGCTCACCACCAAGATCTGCGTCGACGTGGTCGACGACGTGCGCGCCGGCCGGCTGGTGAAGGTGCTGGAAGACTGGTCGCCGCCGCCCCTGCCGCTGATGCTGGTCTCCCCGCCGCAGCGCCTGGAACCCATGCGCGTCGCCGCCCTGCGCGACCGCCTGGTAACCCGCTTCGCGGCGCTGGCGGATGGGGAGGGTAACTCACGGGTTGGCGGCGGACGGCTTCATGTGGCCGGGGCGCCCGCCAGTTTCTGAGCATTCGCGGCGATCAGGCCGACGATGCGATCAATGGTCTTGCTCTCCGCCTTGATCAGCTCCTCGGCGACACTTCGCAGCCGCTTCAGGTTCTTCGGACTGGCATTGTCCATGGCATCGCTGGCTTTACCCTTGAGTTCGGGATCCAGCCGGATGTATCGGTCCTCCTTGCCCGAGTCGTTCAGCAGTTCCTTCAGGTGATTGCCGGTCACGTCGGCCTGCCCCTGCATCATGATGGAGATGATCGGCTTGTCGAGCAGCGGCGACACCCACGACAGCGGCCCCCAGCTCCGCACCTTGTCGTACTCGTAGGACGTGTTGGCGACCCCGGTGCCCAGCGAGACGATGACGATCTCTTCCTCCGGGTACCCCAGCTTCAGGGCCTCCACGTAAGCCGACATGGCCGGGTCGTTGTTGAACACGCCGCCATCGATCAGGATCCGCACCTCGTTTTTCGTCAGGTCGGTCACCGGTTCCGGCTCGAAGAAGGTCGGCGCGGCCGAAGTGCCGCGGGCAGCATCGCGGAAATAGTAGTCGGAGTAGGGGCGGGGCTTCGGGTGTTGCCGCGGGCCGGCGCCTTTCATGAACACCGTGCGGCGCGCCTCGATGTCGTAGGCGGTGATCAGGACGGCGCCGTGGGCCTGCGACAACTTGCCGTCCCCCAGGTACCGCTTCAGCTTGGTCTCCAGCGGCTTCTCGCTGTAGGACTCGTCCACCATGCCGATGATGCGGCGGAAGATGTGAGGCGGGAAGATCTCCGGGCCTTCGGTCTCGTACAGGCGGACGAGGTCGGCGGCCGTCATGGCCGGCACCGAGTCCTTGCCCGGCTTCGGGCACGTCAGGCCGGCGGCGATGATGCCGCCGGTGGAGGTGCCGGCGATCAGATCAAACGCGCGCGCCAACGGCACGGGGGGCAGCCCGGCGCCCGCTTTCTGGACGAGCGCCGAATACTCAAAGTCGGTGGTGAGTCCCTTCACCTTGGCATTCAGCCGCTTCTCGATCTCTTCAAGCACCAGCGCCGGAATCAGGCCGCGAATGCCGCCGCCGTCGATGGACAGGATGATCGCCATGGCACCCCCCAATCGTGATGGATGTGATTGAAGGATGATGCGCTCATATATAGTAGTTCGCAAGATGCTGCTAATATGGCAGCGCCGACTTTCACGAAACTCTCACGCGGTGATCCGCCCCGGCAGAATGCGGCGGTAGGTGAGGGCTTCGGCGATGTGGAGGCGGCGGACGGAGTCGCTGCCGGCGAGGTCGGCCAGCGTGCGGGCGACGCGCAGGATGCGGTGATAGCCGCGCGCCGACAGGTGCAGCCGCTGCGCCGCCTCGGTCAGCAGGGTGCGGCCGGCGTCGTCGGGGGCCGCCACATGCTCCAGCAGCTGGCCGTCGGCGTCGGCGTTGCAGCGCACCGGGCGATCGGGGCTGAGGCGGGCGTAGCGGCGGCGCTGTTCCTCCCGCGCCGCCGTCACCCGCGCCGCCACCACCGCCGTCGGCTCCCCGGCGGGCGCGGCGGCAAGGGCGAAGGGCGGCACCGCCGGCACCTCCACATGGATGTCGATACGGTCCAGCAACGGTCCCGACAGCCGCGCCTGATAGTCGCCGGCGCAGCGCGGCGCCTTGTTGCAGGCCAGCGCCGGATCATCCAGGTACCCGCAGCGGCACGGGTTCATGGCCGCTACCAGCTGGAAGCGGGCCGGATAGGCGACATGGCCGTTGGCGCGCGCGATCACCGCCCGCCCCGTCTCCAGCGGCTGGCGCAGGGCTTCCAGGGCGCCGCGGGCGAATTCCGGCAGCTCGTCGAGGAACAGCACACCGTTGTGGGCGAGGCTGATCTCCCCCGGCCGGGCGCGATGGCCGCCGCCCACCAGGGCCGGAACGGAGGCGGAATGATGCGGGTCGCGGAAGGGTCGGCGGTGCAGCAGGCGGCCGCCGTCCAGCTGCCCGGCGATGGAGTGGATCATCGACACCTCCAGCGCCTCTTCCGCCGTCAGGGGCGGCAGCAGGCCGGGCATGCGGGCGGCCAGCATGGACTTGCCGGAGCCCGGCGGGCCGATCATCAGCAGGTTGTGGCCGCCGGCCGCCGCCACCTCCAGCGCCCGCCGCGCCGTCTCCTGCCCCTTGATGTCGGCCAGATCGGGTAGCGGCGGGCCGTCCATGGCCATGCGCGCCTCCGGCCGCGGCAGCAGCTGCGAGCCCTTGAAGTGATTGATGAGGTCGAGCAGCCCGCGCGGCGCCAGCACCCCCTGGCCGCCGGCCCAGGCCGCCTCGCCGCCCTGCGCCGCCGGGCAGATCAGGCCGCGATCGGCGGCATTGGCGGCGATGGCCGCCGGCAGCACCCCGGCCACCGGCGCGAGGCCGCCGTCGAGCCCCAGTTCGCCGAGCACGGTGTACTGCGCCATGTCCTCCGCCGGCAGCACGCCCATGGCGACCAGCAGGGCGCAGGCGATGGGCAGGTCGAAATGGCTGCCTTCCTTCTGCAGGTCGGCGGGCGCGAGGTTGATGGTAATGCGCTTGGGCGGCAGGGCGAGGCCGACGGCGGTGAGGGCGGCGCGCACCCGTTCGCGGCTTTCGGCCACCGCCTTGTCCGGCAGCCCCACCAGGGCAAAGGACGGCAGCCCGCCCGCCACCGACACCTGCACCTCGATATCGAGCGTCTCGATGCCCTGGAAGGCCACCGTGTTGATGCGCGCGACCATGTTCCCCCTCGCGTCAGACGCGGGGGAGTTTACACGCTGCACGCGAAGGGGCCAGCGGCAATGATCAGCCCCGGATGGCGGGCGGCGGCGCTAGGGGTGTTGCCGCGCCTCCGGCGGCACGTCCTTGTCGTACTGCGGCAGGCCGTCGTCCAGGCGCACCCACGCCGGGCGCTCGCTCACCCACTCGTGGCAGCCGGGGGCGACGGCGGTGGGGTCGTCGAGCGCCGTCAGCGGCACGCCGACGTTGGACGGGTCCGTCGGGTCGGTCATGTGCAGGGTGGCGCCGCAGTGGGGGCAGAAGAAACGGTGGCCGCGCCACGACGACGGGAAGCACTGCGGCCGGCCCTCGGTCAGGCGAAACGACTCGGCGGGCCAGCAGCCCCAGGGAATGCCGGCCGAGCCGCTGGAGCGCTGGCATTCGCGGCAGTGGCACCAGTCGGAGTAAAGCGGTCGGCCGGTCACTTCAAAGCGCACGGCGCCGCACAGGCAGCCGCCGGCCAGGGTGTCGGGGGCAGGGGGTGTCTCGCTGGTCGTCGCAGGCACGCGGGCCTCCTTCGCTGGGGGATGGGGCGGGCGAACGGCGGAACAGGCCCAGCATGGCGATATCGAGCGCGCTGCTCCAGGCCCATTTCGTCTGGTCGAGCATGTTCCGTCTCCGGCCGGGGGTGTCCGATGCCATCTTGACGCCGGACCACCGTTGCGGAGAAATCACCTTATCTCGCCCGTCATGTGAGCCAGGATCACGCCGCCATGCCCCACCCGCCGCTGCCGTCGCTGGTCGCCCTGCGTGCCCTGGAGGCGGCGGTGCGCCATGGCGGCGTCGTGCGGGCGGCGGCGGAGCTGGGCGTCACCCACGGCGCCGTCAGCCGCCACCTGCGCGACCTCGAACAGGCGCTGGGGGTGGAACTGGTGGTGCGCGGGGCGCGGCGGCTGGAGCCGACCTACGAGGGGCGCCGGCTGGGGGCGGCGCTGACACCGCTGTTCGACGGCATGGCGGCGGCGGTGGAGTCGGTGCGGCGGCGGCCGGAGCGCGAGTCGCTGCGGGTGAGCGTCGACCCTGCCTTCGCCGGCCTGTGGCTGCTGCCGCGCCTCGGCGCCTTCCGCCGGCCGCGGCCGGGGGTGGAGGTGGTGGTGGACGCCGCCACCCATCTGGCCGACGTCGCCGCCGGGCCGGTGGACGTGGCGGTGCGCCATCTGGTCCACCGCCGGCCGGAAGCCGACGGCTGCCGGTTCGAGAAGCTGGCCGATGCCCTGTGCTTCCCGGCCGCCACCCCGGCCCTGGCGGCGACCCTGGGGCCGGCGGCGACGGCGGCGGACATCGCCCGCCTGCCGCTCATCCACGACGACGGCCGCGAACCCTGGCACCTGTGGCTGAAGGCGGCCGGGGTGGCGCCGCCGCCCGATCGCGGCGCCCTGCTGCTCAACGACCTGACGCTGGCGGTGCTGGCGGCGGAACGGGGCGAAGGGGCGGTGCTGCTCGACACCGTGCTGGGGGCGGAGGCGCTGGCGGCCGGCCGGCTGGTGGCGCTGTCGCCGCTGACCGTGCGCATCGGCACCTACTGGCTGGTCACCCCCGCCGCCCGCCCGCTCGGCCGGCCGGCGCGGGAGTTCGCCGACTGGCTGCGGGCCGGCCTGGGCGGTGGCGAGGCCGGCGCCTGAGCCGGCCGCCCTACCAGATGGTGCGGGCCAGATGCTCGCCGCCGCCGGTGATCTCGGCGAAGACGGCGCGGGCCTGGGCCTCGTCGCGCCAGCCGTCGGGTTCCACCAGCCGGGCCATGCCGGCCGGCGAATCGGGCTCGCCGCCACGGTCGGCGGCGCTGAGGGAGTAGACCTTGCCGTCGCGCGCCTCCACCACCGCATGGCGGCCGCTGGCGCGGTCGCGGATGAGGCGGAAGCTGGCGTGCTCGGCGACGATGTCGACCTGGGTGTCGGGATCGGGATCGGGGCTCATGGCGGGTCTCCTGCGGCCTGTCCGCCTGCAAAACGATCCACCGCCGCCGCCGGCTGCCGCATCCTGCCGGCGGCAACCGCGCACCGGTGTCGACCGTCCCCTGTCAGACACCGCGCCGCCGACGCAGACGGAGACCCCGCCGCCATGACCGTGACCCCCACCCAGGCCGTGCCGCCGCTCGACCTGCCGCTGTCCGTCGGCGGCCGTTTCACCATCGCCGCCCAGCGACCGCAGAGCTTCACGGTGGTGGTGTTCTACCGCGGCCTGCACTGCCCCATCTGCAAGACCTACCTGCAGCAGCTGGCGGCCCGCTGGCAGGACTTCACCGCCCTCGGCTGCAAGCTGGTGGCGGTCAGCTGCGATGATGCCGACCGCGCCGAACGCAGCCGCGCCGACTGGCAGCTGGGCGACCTGCCGGTGGCCTATGGCCTGACGGAGGAGGACGCCCGCGCCTGGGGCCTCTACCTGTCGCGCGCCATCAAGGACGACGAGCCGCCGCTGTTCTGCGAGCCCGCCCTGTTCCTGGTGCGCCCGGACGGCACCCTCTACATGGCCAGCGTCGCCTCCATGCCCTTCGCCCGGCCGCCGGTCGACGAGGTGCTGTCGGCCATCCGTTTCGTCACCGAAAAGGACTACCCGCCGCGCGGCGATGCCTGAGGCCGGCGCGGGGCCTGGCTCACACCGCGTCCATATCCACCTCGCCGGTGCGGATGCGCACCGTGCGCAGCACGTCGGTGACGAAGATCTTGCCGTCGCCGATCTTGCCGGTGTGGGCGGCCTCGCGAATGGCGTCGATGACCTTGTCGACGATGTCGTCCTCCACCGCCACCTCGATCTTCACCTTGGGCAGGAAGCTGACTTCGTACTCGGAGCCGCGGTAGATTTCCGTCTGCCCCTTCTGGCGGCCGAAGCCGCGCACCTCCGTCGCCGTCAGGCCGAGCAGGCCGAGGTCGAGCAGCGCCTCGCGCACGTCGTCGAGCCGGAACGGCTTGATGATGGCCGTGACCATCTTCATGGCGGAACCCCTTGTCTGTGTCGGAGCCGGCGCCGCACCCGCGTCGCCCATGGGGCAGCGCTGTTCAAGCCGCGTGCCAGCCGCCGCCCGGCAGCGACGGGCGCCGGGCGGGCCGGCCCCGCCGCCTTGCCCGCTTATTTTTTAGGCACGGCTGCATTTCCGCATATTTTTTATTCACTCGCCTGCCGACGCACCGCAAGGCTGGACAAAGCCGGTGGTCGGGGCTCAAATCCCCGCCGTACACGCGGGCAACCACAGGCACGCACAGGCAGGAGCGGACCATGGAGCTTCGGACGGACGTCCTCATCATCGGCGGCGGACTGGTGGGCGGCAGCATGGCCTGCGCGCTGGCCTCCCACGGCGTGCCCTGCATCGTGGTCGACCGCGACGAGCAGAGGGCCCTGGTGGACGAAGGCTACGACGGCCGCTGTTCCGCCATCGCCCTTGCCTGCCAGAAGGTGCTGGCGGCCACCGGCGTGTGGCAGTACATGGCCGACGACGTGCAGCCGATTGAACAGATTCGCGTCGCCGACGGCGAAAGCCTGCTGTTCCTGCACTACCATTACCAGCTTCTCGAAGAGGGCGAGCCGCTGGGTTACATGAGCGAGAACCGGGTCATGCGCCGCGCCCTGTTCCGCCGGCTGGACGAGCTGCCGGCCGCCACCTACCTCGCCCCCCACTCGGTCACCAGCCTGGACCGCGGCCCCGACGGGGTGACGGCGGAGCTGGAGGACGGCCGCATCATCCGCGCCAAGCTGGTGGTCGCCGCCGACGGCCGCCGCTCCCCCACCCGCGAGGCGGCGGGCATTCCGGTCCACGGCTGGGATTACAAGCAGAACGGCATCGTCTTCACGGTGTGGCACGAGCGTCACCACCAGGGCATCGCCCACGAGCACTTCCTACCCGCCGGCCCCTTCGCCATCCTGCCCCTGCGCGGCGGCCACCATTCGTCGCTGGTGTGGACGGAACGGCGGTCGCTGGTGGACGAGCTGATGTCGCTGGACGACGCCACCTTCCAGGCCGAGCTGATGAAGCGGTTCGGCGATTTCCTCGGCGAGGTGAAGGTGGTCAGCCGCAAGTTCAGCTATCCGCTGACCCTGCAATTCGCCCGCCGCTACACCGACCGCCGGCTGGCGCTGATCGGCGATGCCGCCCACGGCATGCACCCGGTGGCCGGCCAGGGCATGAACTTCGGCCTGCGCGACGTGGCGGTGCTGGCGGAAAAGATCGTCGAGGCGCACCGGCTCGGCCTCGATGTCGGCACCACCACGGTGCTGGACGACTACCAGCGCCTGCGGCGGTTCGACAACCTGCTGATGCTGGGGCTCACCGACGCCATCGTGCGGCTGTTCTCCAACGACATCGCGCCGATCCGCATTGCCCGCGACATCGGCCTGGCGGTGGTCAACCGCATCGACCCGGCCAAGAAGTTCTTCATGCGCCACGCCATGGGCCAGGTCGGCACCCTGCCGCGGCTGATGCGGGGCGAGGCGCTGTAAGGCGCCCCGCCCTCACCGGCCAGAACGCCGCCTCAGCGCAGCTGCGACAGCATGGGGGCGGCGTTCTCGAAGGTCTTCACGCGGTCGAAGCCCTGGCGCATCTGCGTCATGATGAACTCCGCCCGCCGCACCGGCGCCGAATCGACCTCGCCGGGGAACTGGCGCACCCAGGCGTTCATCTTCACCGTCAGGGCGCACAGCACGCCGCCGATTTCGGTGTGGTAGCTCTGGATCAGCTCCTTCACCCGCTGGAAGCGGATGGCGGAGATGTTGGACCACATCTCGGCGGTGGAACGGTCGAAGTTCTCGAACCGGCCGGTGACGGCGGCGGCCAGTTCGTTCAGCCGCGTTTCCATCATGGTGCAGGTCTGCATCAGCGACTGGTCGTTCTTCAGCTGCCAGTTGCGGCGCAGCGATTCCAGGCTGTCCAGGAAGTTGTCGAGCAGCGGCTGGATGCGGTCCAGGCACTGGCGGTAGTACGACAGCGACAGGAAGATGTCGCCGTAGTCTTCCAGGAACTGCGGAATCTCCATCATGTCGATGGACAGCTTCTGCGCCATCACCCGCAGCTTTTCCTTCGCCTTCTTGACGTCGGGGTCGCGGAACAGCCGCACGATGTCGTCGAAATCGTGGATGGAGACGTCGCTGTCACCATAGACCTGCAGGATCAGCGGCCGGGTGAACTGGGTCATGTACTCGGCCAGTTCCAGGTTCTTTTCCGGCGTCAGCTTCAGGGCCACGTTGTCGCGCACCGAAATGCCCAGCCGCCGCAGCAGGATGCGCAGCGAAAAGACGTCGTAGGTGGGCAGCAGCGCCAGCTGGCGCAGGGTGGCGAGATCGGGGTGCGGCTTGCGCCCCTCGGGATCGTCGTCCTCCTCGTCGTCGGGACGCACCCAGCCGAACAGCTTGGGCAGGTCCTCCACCTCCAGCTGGCCGGAGCCGGTCTCCTTCTCGGCGAAGACCTCCACGACGCTGCGCAGCTGGTGGTTCTTGATCATGCGCGCCCGCTGCAGCGCCTTGGTTTCGATCGGAATGATCGACAGCGGCAGGACATAGATCGAGTCCATGTCCGAATCGATAATCGGCGTCACGGGTTTGCTACCCATGGCGACAGTCCCCTCCCAGTGTCCCGCCGCCCCGCACGCGGCGCGACCATGGTAGCACATTTGCGTCACGAACAAGACGCCTCAGCAGCCTCTGGCAGCAACGGGGCGGAGCGGCTACATATGGCGCCATGCCTCGCTACAAGCTCATCATCGAATACGACGGCGGACCGTTCTGCGGCTGGCAGCGCCAGGCCAACGGGCTGTCCGTGCAGGAGGCGGTGGAAACCGCCGTCACCCGCTACTGCCAGGTGGAGGCGGTGGTGCATGCCGCCGGCCGCACCGACTCGGGCGTCCATGCCCTTGGCCAGGTGGCGCATGTGGACCTGCCGCGCAGCGATCCGCCCGACAAGGTGCGCGACGCCCTCAACGCCCACCTGCGGCCGCATCCGGTGACGGTGGTGCGGGCGGAGGCGGTGGACGAGGACTTCCACGCCCGCTTCTCGGCCCGTGAACGGTCCTACCTCTACCGCATCCTCAACCGCCGGTCGCCGCCGGCGCTGGATGCCGGGCGGGTGTGGTGGGTCGGCGCGGCGCTGGATGCCGAGGCCATGCACGATGCCGCCCAGGCGCTGGTCGGCCACCACGACTTCACCACCTTCCGCGCCAAGGAATGCCAGTCGCAGTCGCCGGTGAAGACCCTGGACGAAATCCGCGTCACCCGCGTCGGCGAGGAGATCCACCTGTTCTGCCGGGCGCGGTCGTTCCTCCACCACCAGGTCCGCAACATGACCGGCACCCTGCGGCTGGTGGGCGAGGGCCGCTGGAGCCGCGCCGACGTCGCCTGCGCCCTGGCCGCCCGCGACCGCGCCGCCGGCGGCCCGACGGCCCCGCCGCAGGGGCTCTACTTCCTGCGCGTCGACTACCCCACCGCCGCCACCACCGAGGAGCACGACCCATGCACTGGCTGACCCTCGCCACCGCCATCGCCTTCGAGGTGGCGGGCACCACCAGCATGAAGCTGTCGGAGGGGTTCACCAGGCTGTGGCCGTCGGTGGCGATCTTCGTCTGCTACGCGGTCGCCTTCACCATGCTGACCCTCACCCTGCGCACCATGGGCGTCGGCATGGCCTATGCCATCTGGTCCGGGGTCGGAACGGTTGCCACCGCCATCATCGGCTACACCCTGTTCAACGAGCCGATGAGTGCCATGAAGATCGCCTGCATCGGCCTCGTCACCCTGGGCGTCGTCGGCCTCATGCTGGCCGACTGACGGCCGCCGCCGGCACCAGCGGGGCGGTCGCGGCGGGGGGTCTGGCCGCCGGCGCCTGCCAGCGCGGCCCGCCGCCGGTGACGCGGGACAGGAACCGCAGGATGTCCGGCCCCGCCACCTCGATGCGCTCGACGCTGTCGTGGTCGCAGCGGGTGTAGACGATCAGCTCGCAGTCCTCGTCGCTGCGGCGGTTGCCGTGGATGATGTAGGCATCGCCCACCGGCACCATGCGGTCGTCCTCGCCGTGCAGCACCAGCACCGGGCAGAGGGCGCGGCGGATGGTGTTCTTCGGCGCCACGTCGCGGAAGCGCCAGCCGATGCGCCATTCCACATAGCGGTTGACCAGCCAGCCGAGCGGCCGGTACGGCACCCGCACCCGCTCCATGAACCGGCGCATGATCTTTTCCGGGTCGGCGAAGGCGGAGACGGAAACCGCCCCCACCAGATCGGACCGGCGCGACGCCGTCAGCAGCGCCGCCCCGGCGCCGACCGAATGGCCGAACACGGCGATGCGGTCGCGGTCCACCTCCGCCCGCCGGCGCAGCCAGTCGACGCCGGTGGACAGGTCTTCGGCGAAGCGCGGCATGCTGGCGAAGGTATCCTGGGCGCTGTCGCCGTGGCAGCGGCTGTCGATCAGCAGCAGGGCATAGCCGGCGGTGTGCAGCGGCGCCACCACCGGCAGCAGTTGCGAGCGGTTGGAGCCCCAGCCGTGCATCACCGCCACCGCCGGCGCCGGCCGCCCCACCGCCACCGGCGGCGGGATGTACCACGCCGTCAGGGCCTTGCCGTTGACCGCCGCCAGCGCCACGTCCTCGCAGGGCAGGCCGATGTCGGCCGGGTGCACCGTGTTGGGCTCCCGCTTGGGGCGGAAGCCGACGTCGATGACCAGGAAGACGGCCAGCAGCAGCACGGCCGGCACCACCACCGCAAGGGTCCAGGTCAACCAGGGGTCCATGGGGAGGGCTCCGTTGGGCGCCGTCAGGCGGGGCAGCCGCCGGCCTGCAGCACCTGCTCGCGCAGGGCCTGCAGATGGCGGTCGGGGATGCCGAGCTGGTCCAGATGCTCGACTGTCGACAGCAGGTATTGCGCGCAGCTGCCGAGCCGGCCGGTGGCGCGGGCGATCACCGCCGCCGCCTCCGCCAGGCTCAGCCGGCCGGCGTAGCGCGCCGCCTGCCGGTTGATGGTGAAGGCGATGGCGCGCACCTCGCCGGCCTCGGTGCGCACCCGCGTCCAGCGCGGCAGGTAGCCGTCGGAGACCATCTCCCGCCGCCAGACGATGTCCAGTTCCTCCCACGCCTCCGCCGCCCGCACCCGGAAGACGACGCCGCGGCAGGCGCCGCCGCGGTCGAGGCCGAGCACCAGCCCCGGCTCCTCCGGCGTGCCGCGGCCGAGGGGCGTCCACAGGCAGAACCGGCGGTGCCAGCCGTGCAGGGTGCCAAGGCGGCGTTCGGCGTAATGGAAGGCCGGGTTCCAGATCAGCGAGCCGTAGCCGAACACCCACACGTCACCCGCCGGCACCCGCTGCCCGCCCAGCATGGCGAGGAGGGAGGCATGGCGTTCATCTTCGGTGGTCAGGCGGATGGGGCAGCCGCTGTCCTCGATCATCCGTTGCAGGACACCGGCGCGGATGCTGTCGCGGGTCAGGCTCAAGGCGGGTCACCTCGGAAACGGGCTCGACACCCTACTACATAATCATCGCCGCGGGGGGACGGAACCACGCGGCGGCCGGGCGCGAAGTGGCCCTGGCCGGTGCCGGTCCCCCCGTGGTTTAGTGTGGCGCAACCAACAAGTCCGTCCAAGGCTGCCGGCGAAAGGCTTTTCCTCCCATGACCGTCCTGCCCGAGAGCGCCTCCGCGCCGCTCCGCACGGTGATCGTGCGTGTGTTCCTGCCCTTCGCGCTCGGCTATTTCCTGTCCTACCTGTACCGCAGCGTCAACGCCGTCATCTCGCCCTACCTGCGCACCGACGTGGGGCTGGAGGCGGCCGACCTGGGCCTGCTCACCAGCGCCTATTTCCTTGCCTTCGCCCTGGCCCAGCTGCCCATCGGCGTGGCGCTGGACCGCATGGGGCCGCGGCTGGTGGAAGCCTTCCTGCTGCTGTTCGCCACCGCCGGGGCGGTGCTGTTCGCCATCGGCGAGGACACCACCACCCTGGTCATCGGCCGTGCCCTCATCGGCCTCGGCGTCGCCGCCTGCCTCATGTCGGCGCTCAAATCGATGACGCAATGGTTTCCGGTGGAGAAGCTGCCGCTGGTCAACGGCATCGTCGTCGCCTCCGGCGGCCTCGGCGCCCTGGCGGCGACGGCGCCGACCGAACTGATCGTCGATGCCGTCGGCTGGCGGCCGGTGTTCTGGGGTCTGGCGGCGGCGACGCTGCTGTGCGCAGTCATCCTGCTGCTGGTGGTGCCGGAAAAGAAGCGGGTCGGCAGCGCCGAAAGCCTGGGCTCCAGCCTGCGCACACTGGGCGCCATCTTCCGCAGCCGCGCCTTCTGGCGCATCGCCCCGGCGGTTGCCATGAACCAGGGCGGCTTCATGGCCATCCAGGGCCTGTGGGCCGGCCCCTGGCTGCGCGACGTCGCCGGGATGAGCAAGCCGCAGGCGGCCACCGTGCTGCTGCTGACCGCCGCCGCCATGGTGGCCGGTCAGCTCGGCCTCGGCTTCATCGCCGAGCGCCTGGGCCGGGTGGGCGTGAAGGGGCTGACGGTGTTCGCCTGGGGCATGGGCGCCTTCATCCTGGCCGAGGTGCTGCTGGCCGCCGGCTGGGTGGAGGCGGCGGTGCCGCTGTGGATCGCCTTCGGCTTCTTCGGCACCGTCGGCATCCTGTGCTACGCCATCCTGTCGCAGCAGTTCTCGGCGGCGCTGGCCGGGCGCAGCAACACCAGCCTCAACCTGACCATGTTCGCCGCCGCCTTCGCCTTCCAGTGGGGCATGGGCGCCATCATCGGCCTGTGGCCGCAGACGGCGGACGGCGCCTACCCCGCCGAGGCCTACAGCGCCGCCTTCCTGACGGTGGTGGTGCTGCAGACGGTGGCGTGGCTGTGGCTGCTGATCGACGGCCGGCGGGCGCGCGACTGACGGGCGGCGGCCTCACACCACCTCGAAATCCAGCCCGATGTCGAGGGCGGGGACCGAGTGGGTGAGGAAGCCGAGCGACACCAGATCGACGCCGGTGGCGGCCACCGCCTCCAGGTTGGCGAAGGTGATGCCGCCGCTGGCCTCGGTGGTCAGGCGGCGGTCCACCCGCCGCACCGCCTCGCGCAGGGTGTCCGGCCCCATGTTGTCGAGCAGCACCGCATCGGCCAGGCCGAGGGCCAGCACTTCGTCCAGCTGGTCGAGGGTGTCCACCTCCACCTCGATCTTCACCATGTGGCCGAGGGTGTCGCGGGCCCGGGTCAGCGCCGGCCCGACGCCGCCCGCCACCACGATGTGATTGTCCTTGATGAGCACCCCGTCATCGAGGCCGAAGCGGTGGTTGGTGCCGCCGCCCACCCGCACCGCGTGCTTCTCCAGCCCGCGCAGGCCGGGGGTGGTCTTGCGGGTGCAGGCGATGCGGCAGCCGTGCGGTGCCGCCAGCGCCACCGCCTTCGCCGTGGTGGTGGCGATGGCCGACAGGCGGGCGAGCAGGTTGAGCGCCACCCGTTCCCCCGTCAGCACCGCCCGCGCCGGCCCTTCCACCGTGGCGACGCAGGTGCCGGCGGCGACATCGGTGCCGTCGTCGTGATGCACCGTCACCGTCACCGCGTCATCCAGCAGGGCGAAGGTCCGCCGCACCACCGCCATCCCCGCCACCCGGCCGGGGTGGCGGAAGTGGAAGCGGCCGCGGGCGCGGTCGCCGGCGCCGACGACGGCATCGGTGGTCAGGTCGCCGGCCTGCCCCAGGTCTTCGGTCAGGGCGGTGAGCAGCAGCGGGTCGAGCTGGAACGGGTACAGGGCGCGGGTCATGACGGCTCCATCAGGCGGCGGCTTCGGCCGCCGCGGGGCTGAGCAGGGCGGACAGGGTGACGACGTGGCGGCGGCCCCAGCCGTCCCCCGTCGCCGGGGCATCGGTGCGGCAGTGGGCGCCGCGGCTCTCCCCCCGGCGCAGGGCGGCGGCGGCCAGCAGGCGGGCGACGAGCAGCAGGTTGGCCGCCTCCGCCTCGGCACGGATGGCGGCGGCATCAGCGTGGCGACGCGGCACGGCAGCGAAACGATCCGCCGCCGCCGCCAGTCCGGCCAGGGCCTCGCCGAGCCCGGCGGCGCTGCGCACCAGCCCCAGGTGGGCGCTCATCAGCCGCCGCACGGTCGCGGCGGCGGCGGCGCTATCGGCCGGATCGGCGGCCCTTGGCGGAGCCTCCGCCCCCGTCGGCACCGGCTGCGACGGCGCCGCCAGCACGGAGGCGGCCACCCGGCGGGCGAACACCAGCGCCTCCAGCAGCGAGTTGCTGGCCAGCCGGTTGGCGCCGTGGACGCCGGTGCAGGCGACCTCGCCGCAAGCCCACAGGCCGGGCAGCGAGGTGCGGCCGTCGAGGTCGGTGAGCACCCCGCCCATGTGGTAGTGGGCGGCCGGCGTCACCGGCACCGGCGCCGCCAGCGGGTCGAAGCCGTGCTCGGCCAGCAGCGCCATCACCTGCGGGAAGGCCGCCGCCCCGCGCGCCGCCAGGGCCGGACGCAGGTCGAGGAACACCGCCTCGCCGGCCGCCACCCGCCGGCCGATGGCCCGCGCCACCACGTCGCGCGGCGCCAGGTCGGCCAGCGGATGCTCGGCGGCCATGAACGGGCGGCCGGCGGCATCGCACAGCACCGCGCCGGCCCCGCGCAGGGCCTCGGTCAGCAGCGGCAGGCGGCCTTCGGCGCCCGGCACCGCCAGGGCGGTGGGATGAAACTGCACCATCTCCAGGTCGGCCAGCTCCGCCCCGGCGCGGGCGGCGAGGGCGAGGCCGTCGGCGGTGGCCTCGGCCGGGTTATAGGTGGCGGCGAACAGGCCGCCGATCCCGCCGGTCGCCAGCACCACCGGCCCGCTCAGGACGACCGTTCCGCTGCCGGCATGATGCCCCGCGAGCCCCACCACCCGCGACCCCTGGCGCAGCAGCCGCAGGGCGGTGGTGTCGGTCTGCAGGCGGATGTGGGGGGCGGCGGCCACCAGCGCCGCCAGCGTCTCCACCAGCCGGGCGCCGGTGGCGTCGCCGCCGGCGTGGACGATGCGGTCGGCGGAATGGGCCGCCACCAGCCCCAGCACCACGGCGCCGCCCGGCGTGCGGTCGGCCGGCAGGCCGGCGGCGATGAGGCGGCGGGTCTCGCCGATGCCGGCTTCCGCCAGCAGGGCGGCGGCGGCGGCATCGACGGTGCCGGCGCCGGCCGTGACGGTGTCGGCGGCATGGGCTTCGGCGCTGTCGGCCTCGCCCAGGGCGCAGGCGATGCCGCCCTGGGCCCACAGGCTGGAGCCGCCGGGCAGGCCGGCGGTCTTGGTGACCAGCACCACCGGATGCGGCGCCAGGGCCAGGGCGCAGGCCATGCCGGCGGCGCCCGAACCGACGACGATGACCGCCGGGGCGGCGCAGGCGGCGGCGGGCGCGGCGGCGGCGGCGCTCATGGCCCTACCTCCCCACCGCCAGCATGCGCTCCACCGAGGCACGGGCGCGGGCGGCGACGTCGGGCGCGATCTCCACCTGCGGGCCCATGGTCTCCAGGGCGGTGCGGATGTTGTCCAGGGTGATGCGCTTCATGTGCGGGCACAGGTTGCAGGGGCGGACGAACTCGGTCCGCGGCGACTCGGCGGCGATGTTGTCCGACATGCTGCACTCGGTGACCATGAACACCCGCTTCGGCGTCTCCCGCCGCACGAAGTCCTGCATCTGCGCGGTGGAGCCGGCGAAATCGGCGGCGGCCAGCACTTCCGGCGGGCATTCCGGGTGCGCAATGACCGTCAGCTCGTCATAGGCGGCGCGGTATTCGGCGATGTCGGCGGCGGTGAACTGCTCGTGCACCTCGCAGTGGCCGCGCCACGGGATGATGCGCACCGAGGTCTGCTGCGCCACGTAGTCGGCCAGGTATTCGTCGGGCAGGAAGATCACCTCCGGCACGCCCAGGCTTTCCACCACCTTCACGGCGTTGCCCGAGGTGCAGCAGATGTCCACTTCCGCCTTCACGTCGGCGGAGGTGTTGACGTAGGCGACCACCGGCACGCCGGGGTGCTTCGCCCGCAGCGCCCGCACGTCGGCGCCGGTGATCGACTCGGCCAGCGAGCAGCCGGCCCGCAGGTCGGGCATCAGCACCGTCTTGGCCGGGTTCAGCAGCTTCGCCGTTTCGGCCATGAAGTGGACGCCGGCCATGACGATGACCTCGCCCTCCGCCTCCACCGCCTGCGCCGCCAGGGCGAGGCTGTCGCCGACGATGTCGGCCACGGCGTGGTAGATCGCCGGGCTCATGTAGTTGTGGGCCAGGATGACGGCGTTGCGCTCCCGCTTCAGGCGCAGGATGGCGTCGATGGTCGGCTGCATCAGCGCCCATTCGGGGGCGGAGATGACGTGCCGCACCTTGTCGTAAACCGCATCGCGGGCAGTGATGGCGTTCATGGCCGGGCGGCCTCCTTATGATCCGCTTGAGCACCAACGGCATGCTTGGCTTGAGCACATAAAGAATGCTCAGACGGAGCATAAAACCGTCAAGCAAATTTTGCAGGATCATGACGGCGGCGGCGCGCCGGCCCGGAACGGCGAAGCGCCGGAGCGGGTACAGCCGCTCCGGCGCTTCGTTGGCAGGCAGGAATGACCGGACCTTGGGGGGCGGCGACAGGCCACCCCGCCCGATCAGAAGTTGAAGCCGACGCCGATGGCGTGGAAGAAGGCGCCGTCGTCGTAGGCATCGTTCACGTCGCTCGCATTGCGGAACGTGAACTGATACTCGGTCTGAGCGTAGATGAAGGTGTTGTTGTCGGCGTAGTACTTCACGCCCAGCTCGGGGCCGGCGGAGAAGGTGTTGTTGACGCCTTCACCGTAGATGCCGCCGATGCTGGCGCCGATGTACGGCCGCCAGCGGCCGAGGTCGAACACGAAGTCGGCAAACACCCGCGTCGCCCCGGTCAGGGCGCTGTCGTCGCCGGTGTCGGCGAAGTTCAGCGTCTGGCGCACGCCGACGAGGATGTTCTCGTTCATGTACTTGCCGACGCTGCCGGTCACGCCGAGGGCGTTGGAGTCGAAGTCGTTGTCGCTGCTGCCGCTGCCGGAAATGGTGGCTTCCCAGCTGCCGGGCTGCGGGCCGGTGAAGGGGATGTCCTGCGCCTGAGCGGTGGCCGGAACGGCGATCAGGGCGGACAGCAGAAGCAGTTTTTTCATCGGTGTTCTCCTGAGTGACGCTACGTTCCTCAGGACGGCTGTCGACTGTCGACCGTTGCCGCGCTGCGGCGAAGGGAGAGTCCATTCCGCCGCAGGTGTTGCAGGAATGCGACACCCCGTGTCCTGGCCGGCGCCCCCGAAACGACAATGCCCGGCCGTTGCCGGCCGGGCATCGCGTACTGCGGCGGGGGAGGGTGCCTCAGTTGGTGGTCATCAGCACCGGACGCGGAGTGGTGGCGGTGCTCGGCGGCAGGATCGGGTACTCGACCCGCGGCTGCTGGCCGGTCAGGGCGTGCAGGAAGGCGGTGATGTCGTCCACCTCGGCGCCCGACAGCTCGCGGCCCAGCTGGGCGGTGCCCATGACGGCCACGGCCTGCTTCAGATCCCACACCGTGCCCGAGTGGAAGTAGGGGGCGGTGAGGGCGACGTTGCGCAGCGGCACGGCGCGGAAGACGTATTCGTCGTCGGCGGTGGCGGTGACCGCATAGCGGCCCTTGTCACCCGGCGGCAGGATGTCGGCGCCGGGGCGCTGCACCACACCGAACGGGTAGTATTCCTGGCCGCCCAGGTTGACGCCGCCGTGGCAGGCCGCGCAGCCGGCATCGACGAAGGTCTTCAGACCGCGCTTCTGCTGCTCGGTCATGGCGTTGGGGTTGCCTTCGAGGTACTGGTCGAAGGGCGACGCCGGGGTGATGAGCGTGGCTTCGAAGGCTTCGATGGCCATGGCGACGTTGTCGAAGGTCACCGGGTCCTTCTCGCCGGGGAAGGCGCGCTCGAAGTGGGCGACGTACTCGGGGATCGACTTCAGGGTCTCGACCACCACAGCCGGCTGGTTGTTCATCTCGACGCCGGCCTGGATCGGGCCCTTGGCCTGCGATCGCAGGTCTTCGGCGCGGCCGTCCCAGAACTGGGCGGCGTTCAGCACGGCGTTCAGCACGGTCGGGGAGTTGCGCGGACCCTTCTGCCAGCCGTGGCCGATGGAGGTCTCCAGGTTGTCGTCGCCGCCCATGCCCAGGTTGTGGCAGGTGTTGCACGACAGCAGCTGGCTCGCCGACAGGCGCGGATCGAAGAACAGCATCTTGCCGAGTTCGACCTTCTCGCCGGTCACCGCGTTGCCGGCAACCTTCGGCACCACCTGCGGGATCGGTTCGAACAGCTCGTTGGCGGTCGCCATCAGAGCCTTGTCATCAATCTGGGCGGCCATAGCGGTCGTGGCGCCGAGCACCAGCGGCAGAGCCGTCATCACCATCGCCAGACGCATCATGCGAGCCATGGTGTCCCCTCCTTAGGTCCTGTTTGCGGTCATCGGAGGTGGGGCGGTTTTGGCACCTAAGCGGCAATGGCCTCATCTCCGTGAGGGAATATGACCACAATTCCGGTGGGGCTGTCCAGCAAGACAAGAATTTTTCTAATGTAGATGAGATCGATTCTTAACATCCATAAAAGCAATGTTGTTTTTGCATGGCGGCCCTGCGGAAGGCTCAGTCCCCGCCCCGCACGAGCGGCATTCCGATACCAACCGCATGGCGTTCCCGCAGCACCTCGCGGCGGAAGCGGTAGAGTTCGGCCGGGCGGCCGCGGCCCGAATCGTCGGTCCGCCCGGTCGGCTCGACCATTTCGCCCTGCAGCAGGGTGCGGCGGAAGTTCTGCTTGTGCAGGCTGGCGCCGGCCAGCGCCTCCACCACCCGCTGCAGCTGCAGCAGGGTGAACTCCTCCGGCACCAGGTCGAACACCACCGGCCGCCATGCCAGCTTGCCGCGCAGCCGGCCGAGGGCGGAGGCGAGGATGCGGCGATTGTCCACCGACAGCGGCGTGCCCAGCTGCGCCGCCACCACCAGCCGCACCGGGTCCACCGGCGGCGGCTCGTGACCGGCGGCGCGGGCGGAGGCGGCGCGGTCGCGGATGGCCTCCGGCACCAGCCCCGCCTCGTACAGCAGTTCATAGCGGTCGAGGGTGCGGCTGCGGTCCTGGCCGGCGGTGGTGTGCAGGCCGTAGCAGATGTCCAGCCGCTCCGCCCGCGCCTGCCGGCTGGCGGCATCGGGGGCGGCATCGGCCCAGGCACGCAGGTGCGGCACGATGACATGGTCGATCACCGCCGGCCGTCCCTCGCGCCAGTCCTCCCACGGCAGGAAGGAATACCAGTCGCGCCATTCCGCCTCGCCGCTGCCGGCCACCGCCGCCTCGTGGGTGAGCGCCAGATAGGCCACCGACACCAGACGCGGCCCGCCGTACAGCTCGCGCGGGTCGCGGTACTGGTTGCCGAAGGTATAAAGCTGCTCGACATAGCGCAGCGACAGGCCGGTCTGCTCCTCCACCCACTGCCGCAGGCCCAGTTCCAGGGTGCGGTGGCGCTCCGGCTCGAAGGGGCCGTAGGGCAGGGTTTCCGGGCTGTCGTGGGGGATGGCGGCGCCGCCGCGCTGGGCCTCGGTGGCCAGGCCGTGGGCCATGCGGCGGGCCACCAGCACGCGCGGCGCCTCGTCGGTGACCGCGGCGATGACGGCGGTCAGGCCGATGACGGCATCGGTGGCGGCGGGCGGCTGGACGGCGGCGGCGGTCACGGCGGGTCTCCGGCAGGCGGCTCGGGGAGGGGGATGCCGCGCAGTCTGCCGCAAAGCCGGCGCCGCCGCCAGCGGTCGGCGCCAAAGGCAGCGGGGGCGGACCCTGCGGCCCGCCCCCGGCACTCTCACACCGCCGTCACACCAGGTTCGGCAGCACCCGGTCGGGCGGCTTGTGGCCGTCGGAGAAGGTCTTGATGTTGATGAGCACCTTCTCGCCCATGTCGACGCGGCCCTCGATGGTGGCCGAGCCCATGTGCGGCAGCAGCACGCAGTTGTCGAGCGTCAGGAACTTGGGATTGATGCTCGGCTCCTGCTCGAACACGTCGAGGCCGGCGCCGGCCAGTTCGCCGCGCTGGAGCATGCGCAGGAGGGCGTTCTCGTCCACCACCTCGCCGCGGGCGGTGTTGACCAGATAGGCCGTCTCGCGCAGCAGCTTCAGCCGGCGCGCCGACAGCAGGTGATAGGTGCCGGGCGTGTGCGGGCAGTGGATGGAGATGACGTCCATGCGGGCGAGCATCTGGTCCAGGCTCTCCCAGTAGGTCGCTTCCAGTTCCTGCTCGATCTCCGGGTGGACGCGGCGGCGGTTGTGGTAGTGGATGGTCATGCCGAAGCCACGGGCGCGGCGCGCCACCGCCTGGCCGATGCGGCCCATGCCGATGATGCCGAGGCGCTTGCCGTGGATGCGGTGGCCGAGCATGTGGGTCGGGCTCCAGCCGGCCCACTTGCCGGAGCGGATCAGTCGCTCGCCTTCCGCCAGCCGGCGCGGCACCGCCAGGATCAGCGCCATGGTCATGTCGGCGGTGTCTTCGGTCAGCACGTCGGGGGTGTTGGTGACGGTGATGCCGCGGCTGTGGGCGGTGCCGAGGTCGATGTGGTCGACGCCGGTGCCGAAGTTGGCGATCAGGCGCAGGCGGTCGCCGGCCTGCCCGAGCACGCCGCTGTCCAGCCGGTCGGTGATGGTCGGCACCAGAACGTCCGCTTCCCGCACCGCGGCAATCAGTTCCTCACGGGTGAAGGCATGATCGTCATGGTTGAGGCGGCAGTCGAACAGCTCCATCATCCTGGTCTCGATCACGTCCGGCAGCTTGCGCGTGACGATGACCAGGGGCTTCTTGGCGACCATGATTTCCCTCCGAAAAGCCAAGCCGGCTCGGTACGGGTTTTGGCTTAGCAAGAGCGGGAACCGTTGTCCAGACATTGCGTTGCAGCACGCAATTTCGACACAACGTTTCGCGGCGCGCCGCCACGCTTGACCCGCAGGGCGAAGCAGTCCGTATAATGCGCCGCCACATGGGGGAAGCCGAGCAGCACACCATGACCACATCCGTCCGCGGCCTTTTGCTGGCCGCCGTCGCCGCGATCACCGTCGCGCTGCCCGTCGCCGCCGCCCGCGCCCAGGGCGCCGAGGGCACCGGCCTGCCGCTGCCGCGGTTCGTCTCGCTGCGGTCGGAGCAGGTGAACATGCGCACCGGCCCCGGCGTCCGTTATCCCATAGATTGGGTGTACATGCGGCGCGATCTTCCGGTGGAGGTGGTGCAGGAATTCGAAACCTGGCGCAAGATCCGCGACCCCGAGGGGGCGGAAGGCTGGGTCCACCAGAGCATGCTGTCGGGGCGGCGCACCGTCGTCACCCGCGCCGGCCCGGTGCCCCTGCGCCAGAGCGCCGCCGACGCCAGCGGCACCGTCGCCCTGCTGGAGGCCGGCGTGCAGGGCAACCTGGTCCAGTGCCCGCGCAACAACGACTATTGCCGAGTCGAGGTGAAGGGCCGGCAGGGCTGGCTGAAACGCGACGAGATCTGGGGCGTCTATCGTACCGAGTTCATCGACTGACGCGGCTTGCTGCGCCGCCGCCCGCCGTGCACACTGGCACGGCGCCCCGGCGGCACCGTCGGGCCCGTCGACCGCCGCCATCCCGGAGCCTGCCATGACTGCCGTGATCGCCTGCCGCCGTTGCCCGCCGGCCCTGCCCGCCGCCCGCCCGCCGCAGGACGGCCGCGGCCACGGCCCGGCAGGGGGTGCGGCGGCGTGACGGTCGACCTGCTGCCCGGCCAGACGACCGCCGCCCTGGCGGCCTTCGGCGGCGGCCTGCTGCTGCTGGTGCTGCTGCTGGTGCAGATGCGCGCCCGCCGCCTTGCCGAGGCCGAGGCGCAGCAGTGGCGCGTCCGCACCGCCGCCGTGACCGAGGCGCTGGGCGCCGCCCCCGACGGCCATTACCTGTGGTTTCACGGCGTCGACGACGGTGGCCTCGGCCAGTGCTCGCGCCGGCTGGCGGTGCTGCTCGGCCTGTTCAACGGCACCGAATCCGATTGGGACGACGTGCTCGACGGCTTCGGCGACCACGCCGGGCCGGTGCTGGGCGGTGCCGTCGCGGCGCTGCGGGCGGAAGGCGAGGGCTTCGACCTGGAACTGGAACACGCCGTCACCGGCCGCCGCATCCTCGCCCAGGGGGTGCGGGCGGTGCGCGACGACGGCACGCCGCTGGCCGACGTGGTGTGGATGCGCGACGTCACCGAAGGCACCAACGCGGTCGAGGGCCTGACCCGCGAAACCACTCACCTGGGCGCCGAGCGCGACCTGCTGCGCGCCGCCCTCGACGGCCTCGACTGCCCGGTGTGGCTGCGCGACGAGAACCTGTCGCTGATCTATGCCAACCGCGCCTACCAGCTGGCGGTGGATGCCGACGACCCGGCCCAGGCGGTGGCCGAGGGGCGCGAGCTGGCCTCCACCACCACCGCCCGCCGCCTGCGCGCCCTGGCCGCCGCCGCCCGCGCCGCCGGCGCCATGCGGCAGGACGCGGTGCCCATCGTGGTGCGCGGCAACCGCCGCCTGATGGAGGTGACGGAAACCCCCATCAACCTGCCGGCCCGCAGCCGTCACGACCTCGCCCGGCTGGTCACCGCCGGCCTCGCCTACGACGTCACCAGCCGCGAAGACCTCGCCAAGCGGCTGGCGCGCGAGGATGCCGCCCATGCCGAGGTGCTGGAGCGGCTGTCCACCGCCATCGCCATCTTCGACGGCGACACCCGCCTGCGCTTCTTCAACGTCGCCTTCGCCGAACTGTGGCGGCTCGACCCCGAATGGCTGGCCCAGGGGCCGCGCTACGGCGAGTTCCTGGAGGAGCTGCGGGCCCATCGCCAGCTGCCGGAAGTGGCCGATTACCCGGCCTACAAGGACGGCGAACTGGCCCGCTTCGCCCGCCAGCTGGACCCGACGGAAGACCTGCTGCACCTGCCCGACGGCTCCACCCTGCGGCGGGTGATCGCGCCGCACCCCATGGGCGGCCTGCTGTGCACCTTCGAGGACGTCACCGACCGGCTGGCGCTGGAACGCAGCTACAACACCCTCATCGCCGTCCACCGCGAAACCCTCGACCACCTGCGCGAGGCGGTGGCGGTGTTCGGCGACGACGGCCGCCTGCGCCTGTCCAACCCGGCCTTCGCCCGCATCTGGAGCCTCGCCCCGACCGACCTGACGCCGGCGCCGCACGTGGTGGCGCTGATCGACCGCCTGAGCACCCTGTTCGATGCCGAGGCCGAGGCCGACCGCCTGCGCGGCGTGCTGTCGCTGCCGGTGGGGGCGGCCGGCGAGCGCACCGCGCGCCGCGCCCGCCTCACCCGCGCCGATACGGTGGTGCTGGAGGCGGTGACGGTGCCGCTGCCCGACGGCGGCGTGCTCGCCACCTTCGCCGACGTCACCGCCAGCGCCCAGATGGAACGCGCCCTGCGCGACCGGGCCGAGGCCCTGACCGCCGCCGACCGCCTGAAGAGCCAGTTCCTCGCCAATGTGTCCTACGAGGTGCGGACGCCGCTGACCACCGTGTCGGGCTTCGCCGAGATCCTCGCCGACGGCTATTACGGCGAGCTGAACCCGCGCCAGATGGAATACGCCCGCGCCATGGCGGAAACCGCCCAGTCGCTCGTCACCCTCATCGACGACATCACCGACCTCGCCTCCATCGAGGCCGGCGAGCTGGCGCTGGAACTGGATGCCTTCGACGTCGGCGCCGCCCTGGCGAGCGTGCTGGCCCTGACGCGGGAGAGCATGCGCCGCAAGTCGGTGACCCTCAATTTCGACTGCCCGCCCGATACCGGCTGGATGGTGGCCGACGAGAAGCGGGTGAAGCAGGTGCTCTATCATCTGCTCGCCAACGCCGTGCGCTTCACCCCCCAGGGCGGCAGCGTCACCCTGGCGGCCCAGCGGGAGCGCGGCGACATCGTGTTCACCGTCGCCGATACCGGCACCGGCATTCCGGCCGGCGACCAGGACGCCATGTTCGCCACCTTCGCCCGCGGCCCCGGCTCGCCGGGACCGGGCCTCGGCCTGGCGCTGGTGAAGAGCTTCGTCGAGCTGCACGGCGGCACGGTGGAGCTGGTGTCGGTGCCCGGCGAAGGCACCACCGTCACCTGCCGCCTGCCCGCCGGGGCGAGCGCCGGGGCCGGGACCGGAACCGGGGCGGCAGGGGCCGGCGGGGCGGCGTGATCGCCCCTCTTGCACCGCCGGCGGCGGCGCGGCATGGTCCGGCCATGGTGATCCTCGACCTTCCCTGGCGTGACCCGCTGACCGCCTTCGCCCCGCTGGCCGGCGAGGAGGGGGCCGTGCTGCTCGATGCCGCCACCGCCGGCGACGACGACCGCGGCCGCCATGCCGCCGTCTGCGCCCGCCCGGCGGCGGTGGTGAGTCACCGCCTCGGCGACGGCGACCCCTTCGCCGCCCTGGCCGCCCTGCTGCCGCCGCAGCGCCCGGCGGTGCCCGGCCTGCCGCCGTTCCAGACCGGCGTCGTCGCCCTGCTCGGCTATGAGCTGGGCGGCGCGGTGGGACGCCTGCCGGCGCCGCTCCCCGACGACCTCGGCCTGCCCGACCTGTGGGCGGCGCGCTACGACACCCTCGCCCTGTTCGACCGCCGGCAGCGCCGCGCCTGGGTGGTCTCCGCCGAGGCCGAGGCCGCCGCCGCCGCCGCCGCCGACGGCCTCGCCGCCACCCCGCCGCCACCGCCGGACCCGACGCCGGTGCCCTGGCAGGCGGAGCGGCAGCGGCACGCGCACGAGGCGGCGGTGGCCCGCGTCATCGCCTTCATCGGCGCCGGCGTCATCTTCCAGGCCAACATCACCCAGCGCTTCCTCGGCACCCTGCCGCCGGGGCTGAGCCGCTTCGACCTCTACCGCCGCCTGCGCGCCGCCAGCCCGGCGCCCTTTGCCGCCTTCCTCAACCTGGGGGATGGCGCCGCCGTCGCCTCCGCCTCGCCGGAGCGGTTCCTGCGCCTGACCGCCGACGGGCGGGTGGAGACGCGGCCCATCAAGGGCACCCGGCCGCGCCGCGCCGACCCCGCCGCCGATGCCGCCGAGGCGCGGGCGCTGCAGGACAGCGCCAAGGACCGGGCGGAAAACCTGATGATCGTCGACCTGCTGCGCAACGACATCGGCCGCGTCTGCGAGATCGGCAGCGTGCGGGTGCCGGTGCTGTGCGGGCTGGAGAGCTTCGCCAGCGTGCATCATCTGGTGTCGGTGGTGGAAGGGCGCCTCGCCCCCGGCCGCACGGCGGTGGACCTGCTGCGCGCCTGCTTCCCCGGCGGATCGGTGACCGGCGCCCCCAAGGTGCGCGCCATGGAGATCATCGCCGAGCTGGAGCCGGCCCGCCGTGGCCCCTATTGCGGCAGCATCGCCTGGCTGGGGGCGGATGGCGGCATGGACTCCAGCATCATCATCCGCACCCTGTGCATCGGCACCTCCGGCCGGGTGGCGGCGCAGGCCGGCGGCGGCATCGTCGCCGACAGCGACCCGGCCGCCGAGCATGAGGAAAGCCTCACCAAGGCCGCCGCCCTGCTGCGGGCGCTCGACGGCGACGGCGCCGGCGGCCGCCACCCTCAGGAGACCCCGCTGCCATGACCACCGCCGCCCTGCCGTTCACCGTCACCCAGCCGCTGCTGGCCGCCGTGCTGGCCCACAACGGCACGCTGGCCCGCGCCTTTGCCGCCGTGCTGCCGGCCGGCTGCGTCATCCGCCACTGGCACGACCTGACGGCGGTGCTGGGCGAGGACGACCGACTCGACACCCTGCTCGCCGGCTTCAAGGGCAACAAGTCGGAACGGCTGGTGCTGGCCTGCGTGCTGATGTGCGCCGATTACGCCGGTCAGGCCGATGCGCTGATGCCGCGCGTCTTCACCAGCTGGGGCGGCATCGACGCCCGCAACCGCGCCCTGGTGCTCGACATGCTGGAAGCCCCCCACGACGATGACGACGACGCTGCAACCCCCGCCTGAAGGACGGCCGCAGGATCATTCCGATTAGGCAACAGCCGCGGGCCGGCGGCGCATGCGGGCTACGACTTTCGGTGTAGGTTGGGTATGCGTTCCGCCCAGGGTCAGAGGTGCGGAGTCGCCTCACCTGAGCCGAAGTGCTGTAATTCGCCTCCTGACGTCCAAAACCCGTGCGGATGCGCCACCAGAGCGCGTATCAAAAAGTCCGGCGGCGAAGTACCCGATCGGAGGAACGTTGCCATGTCGAAATCAAACCTCGCGGCGGCTGCACTGGCCGGCGCGCTCCTGACGGCGGCGGCATCGTCGGCGGCCGTCGCCCAGCAGCAGCAGCAGCAGGCCCCGGACGTCAAGCCGCTCATCACGCCGCAGTTCGTGCAGGAAATCCGGGCCTTCCTCGACGTGCCGGTGATCCGCATGTCCATCCAGGCCCAGAACGAGCGCCGCGCCGGCCTCAACCAGGCGGGCATCGATGCGCTCGACGCCGAATGGCGGGCCCAGCGCAAGGCCGACGACCAGCCGCTCATCGCCGCCACCCTGTCGAGCCCGGCGTCGTCCTACCTCACCCAGGTGCAGGCCAATGCCGGCGGGCTCTATGCCGCCCTGTTCGTCATGGACGCCCACGGCCTGAACGTCGGCCAGTCAGCCGTCACCTCCGACTACTGGCAGGGCGACGAGGACAAGTTCACCCGCACCTTCCCGGTCGGTCCCGACGCCGTGTTCGTCGACGCCCCCGAATTCGACGACGAGATGCAGGTGTGGATCGTGCAGGTCAACCTGACCCTGGCCGACAACGGCAAGGCCATCGGGACCGCCACCGTCGAAGTCAACGCCTACGAGCTGGCGCGCCGCGCCGGTGTCTCGTACTGATCCGCCGAGGTGCTGCCATGTCGCTCAACAACGTCCGCATCCCGGTCAAGATCGCCATCGCCTTCGCCAGCGTCTGCCTGGTGATCCTGGCCTCGGGGCTTGCCAACATCATCACCTTCAGCAAGCTCGACGCCGCCAACTCCCGCTTCGAGACCCTGGAGGCCTTCGCGCTGGAGGTGGATGCCTACAGCGAGATCCTGCCGCAGCAGCGCCAGCTGGTGCTGACCTTCATGCTGACCGGCGAACGCGCCCTGCTGACCGAGGTCGACACCCTGGAGCGCGAGCGCCAGTCCATGCGCGGCCGCATCGGCGGCGGCAATGCCATCGCCACCGGACCGCTGCAGGCCCTGTTCGCCGCCGACGACGCCCTGCGGACACAGGTGCTGGAGCCCCAGATCCGCCTGATGCGCAAGGCCGATACGGTCAACGAGGCGCGCGCCATCGAGATCACCACCCTGCCCGAGCGCCTGCTGCGCGCCCGCCAGCAGGCCGTGAAGGACCTGCAATCGGCCATTGACGGCGCCCTCGGCACCGCCCGCGGCGAGCAGATGGCCGCCGACGCGACGCTGGAAACGGTCACCTATGCCAGCGTGGTCATCGCCGTGGTGCTGGCCATCGCCCTCGGCCTCATCCTGTCGCGCGCCATCGCCACGCCGATCACCGGCATGAACGCCTTCATGCGCCGCCTCAGCGCCGGCGACCTCAGCGATTCCGCCATTCCCGGCAGCGGCCGCCGCGACGAGATCGGCAACATGGCCGAGGCGGTGGCGGTGTTCCGCGACGGCCTGATCCGCGCCCGCGACCTGGCGGAGGAACAGTCGCGCCACAGCGCCGAGCGCGAGCGCGAGCAGCAGGAACTGCAGCGTCTGGTGCAGTCCTTCGAAGGCACGGTGGTGGGCGTGCTCGACGGCCTCAGCCGCGCCGACCATCTGCTGCGCGAAACGGCCGACCGCATGACGGAAGGCGCCGGCCACACCATCGCCACCGCCGATGCCGCCCGCACCGCCGCCACCGGCGCCTCGCAGGACGTCAACACCGTCGCCGCCAGTTCGGAGGAACTGTCCACCTCCATCCAGGAAATCGCCCGCCGCGTCGCCGAGGCCACCACCGTCGCCTCGCGCGGGGTCGCCGAGGCCGATGCCGGCTCGCGCGAGATCGCCCAGCTGGACGAAAGCGTCGCCCGCATCGGCGAGGTGGTCGGCCTGATCAACGACATCGCCAGCCAGACCAACCTGCTGGCGCTCAACGCCACCATCGAGGCGGCCCGCGCCGGCGATGCCGGCAAGGGCTTCGCCGTCGTCGCCAACGAGGTCAAGGGCCTCGCCACCCAGACCGCCCGCGCGACGGAAGACGTCGGCCGCCAGATCGCCGCCATCCAGGACGCCACCCGCAAGGCGGTCAGCGCCATCGACCGCGTCTCCGGCATCATCCGCGAGATCGACGAGATTTCCTCCAACATCGCCGCGGCGGTGGAGGAACAGGGCGCCGCCACGGCGGAAATCGCCCGCGGCGCCGAACACACCGCCACCGCCACCCAGTCGGTGGTGGAGGTGATGGACGACCTGCGCAACGCCGCCGAGGACTCCGGCCGCGTCGCCAAGGACATCGCCGCCTCGTCGCAGCAGATCAGCAACCAGTCGACCAAGCTGAAGCAGGAGGTGCGGGAATTCCTCACCTCCGTCAGTTCCGCCCACGCCCACGACGGCGGCGCGGCGCCGCAGCTGGTGGAATTCGGCGATGCCCACGTGTTCGGCGTGCCGGCCATCGACGAGGAACACCGCCACCTGATGGAGGTCACCAACGACCTCTACCGCGCCATCAAGTCGGGCACCGACCAGTCGGTGCTGGACCGCTGCTTCACCCACCTGAAGAGCTATTCCGAGGACCACTTCGCCAAGGAAGACGCCTACATGACCCGCACCGGCTATCCGGCGGCGGAGGAGCACCGGCGCCACCACGCCCAGTTCATCGAGCGGCTGGAGCGGCTCTATGCCTCCTACCGCGGCGGCGACCGCACCGCCGGCATGGACCTGCTGGCGCTGCTCGGCAACTGGTGGCGCAACCACATGGAGGACGACGACGCCCGCCTGGCGAAGTTCGTCCGCTCCCGCGGCGGCGCCAAGGCCGCCTGACCACCGTGCCGGGGACGGGGGAGGCGGCGGCGCAGCGCGTCAGCGCGTCTCCCCCAGGCACAGCAGCACCGCCCGGCGGGCCTCCGGTTCCGGCGGCACGCCGATGCGGTCGATGAGGTCTTCCGGGTCCGCCGCCTGCCGCCCGTGGCGGATCACCTCGGCCGCGAAGCAGCGGCAGAACGCCTGCTTGACCACCGGCGTGGCGTCCAGGCGGGCGATGGCGGCATCCTGGCGGCCGTCGGGCGGCTGCATGCAGGCCGCCTCCACCGCCACCTCCGCCTGCAGCCGCAGGGCCGCCACCTGCTCGGCGGCGGCAGCGGCGGCGGGCGGCGGGGCGGCGGCCAGCACCGCCCACAGCGACAGCAGCACGAGCGCGATCAGGCGCATCATTAGCGACGACGACATCGGACGCAGGCTCTCCCTCGGCACGATCACGGGACCGGCCCAGCCTGCCGCCGCCCTGGCTGGCGGGCAAAGGCGCATCGGGCGGAAGCCGATGGAGGGACATCGGGCCGCGCCGCAGACACGACGATACCGCCGCCGGACAAGCCGGACGGGCGGGCGATGACGGTGCTTTTAAAGGGGGAAAGTGGCTCCGGCGGTAGGATTCGAACCTACAACCCTGCGATTAACAGTCGCATGCTCTACCGTTGAGCTACGCCGGATCAGCCTTGGAGGCCCGCGATTTACCGAACTGCGGCAGGCTTGTAAAGAACTTTTTCGCAAGCCCGCGAAAAGGATGCCGCCTCAGAAGTCCAGGTCGGCATAGTGGGCCGGGGCGGGGATGCCGGGGATCACCTCGTTGACGATGGGCCGGAAGCTCGGGCGCGACTTCACGCGGGCGTACCAGTCCTTGGCCAGCGGGTGTTCGTCCCACGGCACGTCGCCGGCGTAGTCGACCAGCGACAGATGACAGGCGGCGGTGAGGTCGGCCAGCGACAGGGTGTCGCCGGCCAGCCACGTCCGCCGCTCGGTCAGCCAGGCGATGTACTGCAGGTGGATGTGGATGTTGGCGCGGCCGGCGCGGATGGCGCGGCTGTCCGGCGCGCTGCCGCCGCGCACCCGCTTGGTCAGCTTCTCGCCGGCGCTGGTGAGGGTGACCTCGGCATTGAACTTGTGGTCGAACCAGTCCACCAGCCGCCGCACCTCCGCCCGCTGCAGCGGGTCGGTGCCGATCAGGCTGTGGCCGCCGTAGGCTTCGTCGGCGTACTCGCAGATGGCGGTGGCGCCGCAGATGACCGGGCCTTCCGCCTCCACCAGAACGGGCACCTCGCCGGCCGGGTTGAGGGCCAGGAAGTCATCCGGCCGCTCCCAGTCGCGGACGATGATCTCGTCGAAGTCGAGGCCCTTTTCCTTCAAAACCACGCGAGCCTTGCGGGCGAAGGGGCTTAGACAATGGTAATAGAGGACACGCATGGCCAATCTATTTACCCTACGCCACGGCGGGCGCAAGGGGCATCGCGCATGGTCGCCGCCGCACCGCCGCTTCGCGCTCGCATCGTCCACCGCCTTGGGCTATCCTCCGCCGCCATGAGCCAGCAGAACGACACCACCCATTTCGGGTTCCGCACCGTCCGCACCGAGGAAAAGCAGACCCTCGTGCGTCAGGTTTTCGACTCGGTCGCCGGGCGCTACGACCTGATGAACGACCTGATGAGCGGCGGCATCCATCGGCTGTGGAAGAACGCGCTCATCGACTGGATGAACCCGCAGCCGGGCCAGCACCTGCTGGACGTGGCCGGCGGCACCGGCGACATCGCCTTCCGCTTCCTCGACCGCGCCGGCCACATCGGCCGCGTCCGCCGGGCGGAGAAGCGCAACGCCGGCGACGACGCGCCCGAGCCGCCGCCGGGCCGGGCCGAGGCGTCGGTCATCGTCTGCGACATCAATGCCGAGATGCTGAAGGTCGGCCGCGGCCGCGCCACCGACCAGGGGCGCCTCGGCGGGCTCGACTGGGCCTGCGGCAATGCCGAGAGCCTGCCGTTCCCCGACCGCAGCTTCGACCTCTATACCATCGCCTTCGGCCTGCGCAACGTCACCCACATCGACACGGCGCTGGCCGAGGCCCGCCGCGTGCTGAAGCCGGGCGGCCGCTTCTTCTGCCTGGAGTTTTCCCGCGTCGTGGTGCCGGGCATGGATGCCGCCTACGACGTCTACAGCTTCAAGGTGCTGCCGGTGCTGGGGCAGGTGGTGGCCCGCAACCGCGAGGCCTATCAGTACCTGGCCGAGAGCATCCGCCGCTTTCCGCCGCAGGACCGGCTGGTGGAGATGATGAAGGACGCCGGCTTCGGCCAGGTCCGCTATCGCAACCTGTCGGGCGGCATCGCCTGCATCCATTCCGGCTGGCGCATTTGACGAAGGCGGGCGCGACCACACCATGATCCGTACCGTCAGGAACCTCGGCCGGCTGTTCGAAATCGCCCGCGTGCTGGCCCGTCACGACGCCCTGTTCCCGCTGGAGAAGATCGGCGTGGCGCGGGAGGTGGCGGCCTTCGCCAAGCTGTTCAGCCGCCGCAACGTGCCCGGCCGGCCCGGCCAGCGGCTGGCGCGGGC
The DNA here is from genome assembly GCF_039523075.1 of Caenispirillum bisanense. Lineage (NCBI taxonomy): Bacteria > Pseudomonadati > Pseudomonadota > Alphaproteobacteria > Rhodospirillales > Novispirillaceae > Caenispirillum > Caenispirillum bisanense. The sequence continues at coordinate 5,518 of NZ_BAAAEP010000043.1, read as the reverse complement.
GCTGTCGCAGCTCGGCCCCAGCTTCATCAAGCTCGGGCAGGCGCTGTCCACCCGCCCCGACCTGATGGGCGAGGAAGTGGCCACCGACCTGTCGGAACTGCAGGACAAGCTGCCGCCGTTCCCGTTCAGCGAGGTGGAGAAGATCTTCGCGGCGGAGTTCGACCAGCCCATCGCCACGCTGTTCACCAGCTTCGACACCACGCCCGTCGCCGCCGCCTCCATCGCCCAGGTCCACTTCGCCACCACCACCGACGGCCGCGAGGTGGCGGTGAAGGTGCTGCGCCCCGGCGTCGAGGAGCAGATCGCCCGCGACCTCGACATGATGTACTGGATCGCCGGCATCGTTGAGGCGACCCAGCCGGGCCTGCGCCGCCTGAAGCCGGTGGAGAGCGTGCGGGCGTTCGAGGATTCGGTGACGCTGGAGATGGACCTGCGCTTCGAGGCCGCCGCGGCGGCCGAGATGGCGGACAACTTCGCCGGCGACCCCACCTTCCAGGTGCCGCAGATCGACTGGCAGCGCACCGGCAAGCGCATCATGACGTCGCAGCGCGTCGCCGGCATTCCGACCGACGAGCGCGACACCGTCATCGCCGCCGGCATCGACCCGACGGCGGTGGTGGCGAAGGCGGCCAACGCCTTCTTCAACATGGTGTTCCGCGACGGCTTCTTCCACGCCGACATGCACCCCGGCAACCTGTTCGTCAATGCCGACGGCAATCTGGTGGCGGTGGACTTCGGCATCATGGGCCGGGTGGACGTGCAGACCCGCCGCTACCTGGGGGAGATGCTGCTCGGCTTCCTGACCGGCAACTACCGCCGGGTCGCCGAAATTCATTTCGAGGCCGGATACGTGCCGGCGGACAAGTCGGTGGATGCCTTCACCCAGGCGGCGCGCTCCATCGCCGAGCCGATCTTCGGCAAGCCCATGCGCGACATCTCCATCGCCCGCCTGCTCGGCCAGCTGTTCGCGGTGACCGAGACCTTCCAGATGGAGGCGCAGCCGCAGCTGCTGCTGCTGCAGAAGTCCATGCTGGTGGCGGAAGGCGTCGGCCGCCGCATGGCGCCGGAACTGAACATGTGGGAACTGGCCCAGCCGCTCATCGAGGACTGGATGCGCGACAACCTGGGGCCGGAAGCGCGCATCCGCGACACCGTCGGCGGCATGGTCAACACGCTGGAAAAGCTGCCGAAGATGATCGACGAGGGGGAGAAGGTGGCGGCCATGATCACCTCCGGCGGTCTGCGGCTGCACCCCGACACCCTGGCGGCGCTGACCGGCCAGCGGGTGGCGCGGCGCACCCGCATGAACGTGCTGATGATCCTGCCCTGGCTGCTGGTGGTGGTGCTGCTGTTCCTGCTGGCGCGGTAAGACCAGGCTCAGGCGGCGCGCGGTCGCGCTTGCCAAGCGGCAAGGGGTCTCCCATCGCCGCTTGGAAAGTTATTCTGGCGGAAGGGGTATCCGGCGGTCGATCGGGCTAAGGCGAAAGCTCGCTGGCGGGTGGGGAAGGGCGGCCCTAGGCTGCGGGGTGCCTCCTCCGCCACCGCGCCAGCCGGGAACCGCCGCATGACCCAAGCCGCCGCCGCCCGCCCGTTCCAGGACAGCAACGTCGTCGTCTTCCCCGGCCCGCGCCGCTCCGGCGCCGCCTACGGCCTGCGTCCACTGGGGCTGGAGGCGATGGAACGGCGCATCGTCAGCGCCTTCACCGCCTGGCCGGCGACGGCGGTGGAACGGCGGGTCATCGCCGCCATGGCCGCCAGCCCCGGCGCCAAGACGGAAGAGCTGTCCCGCCTGCTCGGCCACACCGGCGACACCTATGCGCTGCTGGTGAAGGGCATGGTGGCCGGTCGCGCGCCCTGGCTGGACGACGGCCGCGACGGCATGGGCGGGCTGGTGGCGCTGTACAACCCCTTCGTCGGCACCTGGCGCCTGCGCCCCGCCGCCCGCGCCGCCTTCACGACCCTGCGGTATCTGTAACCGCTCCCCCTCCCCTGCGGCTCGGCATCCATAGCAGGCCGCGGTTTCCCTCGCCCGTTCCGGGGCCGGGACGATCCCCCTCGGGACCGGGGCGGGTGGTGCCGCGCGCCGCCGGCAAAAACCCCCTCCTTCCGCCTTGCCATCGGGCGCCGCGATCGCTAGGTTAACCACACCTTCATCGCGTTAAATTGATGGAAATTCTCCATGCTCGACGGGCGGCGCGTCCTGCTTATCATCACCGGCGGCATTGCGGCCTATAAGTCGCTGGAGCTGATCCGCCGCCTGCGCGACCGCGGGGTGCGGGTGCGCTGCATCCTCACCAAGGGCGGGGCGCAGTTCGTCACGCCGCTGGCGGTGGCGGCGCTGTCGGAGGAAAAGGTCTATCAGGACCTGTTCTCCCTCACCGACGAATCGGAAATGGGCCACATCCGCCTGTCGCGCGAGGCCGATCTGGTGGTGGTGGCGCCGGCCACCGCCGACGTGCTGGCCCGGATGGCCGCCGGCATGGCCGACGATCTGGCCACCACCGCCCTGCTCGCCACCGACAAGCCGGTGCTGGTCGCCCCGGCCATGAACACCATGATGTGGACCCACCCCGCCACCCGGGACAATCTGGCGACGCTGACGCGGCGCGGCGTGCGCACCGTCGGCCCCAATGCCGGCGATCTGGCCTGCGGCGAGGTCGGCGCCGGCCGCATGGCCGAGGTGCCGGAGATCATCGCCGCCGTCGAGGCCTTCTTCGCCGAATCGGCGGCGCCGAAGCCGCTGGCCGGCCGCCGCGCCGTGGTCACCAGCGGCCCGACGGTGGAGGCCATCGACCCGGTGCGGTTCATCGCCAACCGGTCCTCCGGCAAGCAGGGCCACGCCGTCGCGGCGGCGCTGGCGGCGCTGGGGGCGGAGGTGACGCTGGTCAGCGGCCCGGTCACCATCCCCGATCCCGCCGGCGTGCGCGTGGCGCGGGTGGAAAGCGCCCGCGACATGCTGGCCGCCTGCGAGGCGGCGCTGCCGGCCGACATCCTGGTGTGCGCCGCCGCCGTCGCCGACTGGCGGGTGGAAGCGGCCGGCCAGAAGCTGAAGAAGCAGCCGGGCGGCGCCCCGCCGGCCCTGGTGCTGAGCGAGAACCCCGACATCCTCGCCACCCTGTCGCGGCCCGGCCCGCGCCGGCCGGCCCTGGTGGTCGGTTTCGCTGCCGAAACGGAAACCGTGGTGGCCCATGCGGTGGACAAGCGCCGCCGCAAGGGCTGCGACTGGATTCTCGCCAACGACGTCTCGCCCGCCACCGGCACCTTCGGCGGCGACGACAACACCCTGCACCTCATCACCGACCACGGCGTCGAGGACTGGCCGCGCCTGTCCAAGCAGGCCGCCGCCGAGCGCCTCGCCGCCCGCATCGCCGCCGCCCTCGGCGCCGAGCCCGTCAAGGAGCCCGCATGACCGCCGCCTCCCCCGCCACGGCCGCCACCACCACCGCCACGGTGGCCGTCACCCGCCTGCCGCACGCCGCCGACCTGCCGCTGCCGGCCTACGAGACCGCCCATGCCGCCGGCATGGACCTGCGCGCCGCCCTGCCGGCGGACGAACCGCTCACCCTGCCGCCCATGGGCCGCGCCCTGGTGCCGACCGGCCTCGCCATGGCCCTGCCGGAGGGGTTCGAGGCGCAGGTGCGGCCGCGCTCCGGCCTTGCCGCCAAATACGGCGTCACCGTGCTCAACAGCCCCGGCACGGTGGACGCCGATTATCGCGGCGAGGTGAAGGTCATCCTGGTCAACCTGGGCGATGCGCCGTTCACCATCGCCCGCGGCGACCGCATCGCCCAGATGATCGTCGCCCCGGTCACCCGCGCCGAGTGGACGGAGGTCGCCACCCTGCCGGACACCGCGCGCGGCGCCGGCGGCTTCGGCTCCACCGGCATCGCCGCCCGGCCCGCCGCCACCGCCTGAGCCGTTTCCCCCTCTCTCCCGCCCCTACCCGGAACCCGTTGCCATGCTGCGTCCGTCGAAGAAACTGCTGTTCGCCATCGAGGCGGTGCTCGACATCGCCTACCACGCCGGCGGCGAGCCGGTGCAGAGCCGCGAAATCACCCGCCGCCAGGGCATTCCCCGGCGCTATCTGGAACAGACCCTGCAGCACCTGGTGCGCTCCGGCATCCTGGTCGGCGTGCGGGGGCCGAAGGGCGGCTACCGCCTCGCCCGCGAGCGCCGGCGGGTGACGGTGGGGGAAATCGTGCGGGTGGTCCACGCCATGGAGGCGCCGGAAGACCCCTACAAGGACCTGCCCGGCAGCCCGCTCGGCCTCACCGTGGTGCGGCCCATGTGGGCGGAGCTGCAGGAAGACCTCATGCAGCGGCTCGATTCGGTGACCATTGATGAGCTGTGTACCAAGGCCTACCAGGGCGGGTTGCGCAGCGAGGCCCACGAGGCGATGGATTTCACCATCTGAATCAACCTGTTACCTCCAGCCGGCCCGGCCCTGCCGCGGCCGGCATTGCATTTCCTGATCACGGCCCTATAAATACAGTCACGAATGATGTTTGCCTGAAGAACTACACTCAGAAACGGGGAATTTCACCATGAGCCAGCCCGAGTTCCGCGGCAAGGTGTACGACACCATCCTCGACACCATCGGCGCCACGCCGCTGGTGCGCCTGAACCGCATTGCCGAGGAAGCCGGCGCCAAGGCGACCGTGCTCGGCAAGTGCGAGTTCTTCAACCCGCTCGCCAGCGTCAAGGACCGCATCGGCCTGGCCATGATCGAGGCCGCCGAGGCCGACGGCCGCATCACCAAGGACACCGTGCTGGTGGAGCCGACGTCGGGCAACACCGGCATCGCGCTGGCCTTCGTGGCCGCCGCCAAGGGCTACAAGCTGATCCTCACCATGCCGGAAAGCATGTCGCTGGAGCGTCGCAAGATGCTCAAGCACCTGGGCGCCGAGCTGGTGCTCACCCCGGCCGCCAACGGCATGAAGGGTGCCGTCGCCCGCGCCGAGGAACTGGTGAAGGAACTGCCCAACGCCATCATCCTGCAGCAGTTCGAGAACCCGGCGAACCCGGCCATCCACCGCCGCTCCACCGCCGAGGAAATCTGGCGTGACACCAACGGCGCCGCCGACGTGCTGATCTCCGGCGTCGGCACCGGCGGCACGCTGACCGGCGTCGGCGCCGTGCTGAAGGAGCGCAAGCCCGGCTTCAAGGTCATCGCCGTCGAGCCCGAGGACAGCCCGGTGCTGTCCGGCGGCGCCCCCGGCCCGCACAAGATCCAGGGCATCGGCGCCGGCTTCGTCCCGGGCGTGCTGGAACGCGGCCTGATCGACGAAGTGCTGAAGATCGGCAACGAGACCGCCTTCGCCACCGCCCGCAAGGCGGCCCGCCTGGACGGCCTGCCGCTCGGCATCTCCGGCGGCGCGGCGGTGGCGGCGGCGCTGGAAGTGGCGGCGCGCGACGACATGGCCGGCAAGACCATCGTCGTCATCCTGCCGTCCTTCGCCGAGCGCTACCTGTCGACGGCCCTGTTCGAGGATGCTTGATGTCAGGCAGGTTTGAGTGG
>NZ_BAAAEP010000042.1:0-45020 GCF_039523075.1 Caenispirillum bisanense | reverse complement strand
CGCCGCGCCGGCCGAGCGCGACGCCCTGGCCGCCGCCGCCGGCCTGCGCGCCCGCCTGTACGGCGCCGAGGCCATGACCGGCGGCTACCTCGCCGCCTATACCGAGCTTCTCGCCCGCCGCCCGCAGCCGGCGGAGCGGAGCGCGACGACGGAGGTTCCCCTGTGAAGTTCGTGCTGTTCTACCATTCGCTGCTGTCGGACTGGAACCACGGCAACGCCCACTTCCTGCGCGGCGTGGTGCGCGAGCTGCAGGCGCGCGGCCATGCGGTGTCGGTGTGGGAGCCGGCCGACGGCTGGTCGCGGCAGAACCTGCTGGCCGACCACGGCGAGGCGGCGCTGGCCGCCATCCAGGACACCTTCCCCGGCCTGCGCTCCACCCTCTACGACCCGGCGACGCTCGATCTCGATGCGGCGCTTGAGGGCGCCGACGCGGTGCTGGTGCATGAATGGAACGACCCGGCCCTGGTCGCCGCCATCGGCCGGCGGCGGGCGGCGGGCGGGCGCTTCCGCCTGCTGTTCCACGACACCCACCACCGCAGCGTCAGCGCCCCGCAGGAGATGGCGGCCTACGACCTCTCCGCCTACGACGGCGTGCTGGCCTTCGGCGAGGTCATCCGCCGCCTCTACCTCGACCAGGGCTGGAGCGACCGCGCCTGGACCTGGCACGAGGCCGCCGACACCGCCCTGTTCCGCCCCCGCGACGGCATCGCGCCGGAGGGCGATCTGGTGTGGATCGGCAACTGGGGCGACGGCGAGCGGTCGGAGGAACTGGCGCGCTTCCTGCTCGCGCCGGTGGAGCGGCTGTCCCTGCGCGCCAAGGTCCACGGCGTGCGCTACCCGGACGAAGCGAAGCAGGCCCTGGCGGCGGCGGGCATCGCCTACGCCGGCTGGCTGCCCAACCACCGGGCGCCGGAGGTCTTCGCCGCCCACCGGGTGACCGTGCACGTGCCGCGCCGGTTCTACAGCGAGATCCTGCCCGGCATCCCCACCATCCGGGTGTTCGAGGCGCTGGCCTGCGGCATCCCGCTCATCTCCGCGCCGTGGGACGATGCCGAGGGGCTGTTCACCCCCGGCGCCGACTTCCTGGTCGCCCGCGACGGCGCCGAGATGGAAGCCCACCTGCGCGCCGTGCTGAACGATGCCGACCTTGCCGCCGCCCTGCGGGCGCGCGGCCTCGCCACCATCGGCGCCCGCCACACCTGCGCCCATCGGGTCGAGGAGCTGCTCTCCGTGCTCGCCGACCTGGGTCTCACCGAAGCCTCGCCCGTGGAGGTCGCCTGAATGCAGATCGCCTTTTTCGGCTCCAGCATCGTTTCCGCCTACTGGAACGGCGCCGCCACCTATTACCGCGGCATCCTGGGGGCGCTGGCCCGGCGCGGCCACCGCATCACCTTCTACGAGCCCGACGCCTTCGACCGCCAGCAGCACCGCGACATAGAGCCGCCGCCGTGGTGCCGGGTGGTGGTCTACAAGCCCTGCGAGGATGCCGCCGCCCGCTGCCTGGAGGAGGCGCGCGGCGCCGACCTGGTGGTGAAGGCCTCCGGCGTCGGCGTGCTCGACGCCTATCTGGAACAGGCGGTGCTGGCGCTGAAGTCACCGCGCACCCGCGTAGTATTCTGGGATGTCGACGCCCCGGCGACGCTGGAAAGCATCCACACCAGCCCCGACGACCGCCTCGGCCCGCTGGTGCCGGACTTCGACATGGTGCTGACCTACGGCGGCGGCCCGCCGGTGGTCAGCACCTATGAAGCCCTCGGCGCCCGCGCCTGCGTGCCGGTCTACAACGCGCTCGACCCCGCCACCCACCATCCGGTGCCGGCCGATCCGGCCTTTGCCGCCGACCTGTCGTTCCTCGGCAATCGGCTGCCCGACCGCGAGGCGCGGGTGGAGGAATTCTTCCTGCGCGCCGCCGCGCTGGCGCCGGACAAGCGCTTCCTCATGGGCGGGTCGGGCTGGGACGACAAGCCCATGCCGGCCAACGTGCGGTCGCTCGGGCACGTCTATACCCACCAGCACAACGCCTTCAACTGCTCCGCCCGGGCGGTGCTGAACATCACCCGCGACAGCATGGCGCGCACCGGCTATTCGCCGCCGACACGGGTGTTCGAGGCCTGCGGCGCCGGCGCCTGCCTCATCACCGACGCCTGGACCGGCATCGACCAGTTCCTGGAACCCGACCGCGAGGTGCTGGTGGCCGCCGACGGCGCCGCCGTCGCCGCCCATGTGGCCGACCTGAGCCCCGAGCGCGCCGCCGCCATCGGCGCCGCCGGCCGGGCGCGGGTGCTGGCCGACCACACCTACGACCAGCGGGCGCTGGAGGTGGAACGGCTGCTGGAAGGCCGCGATACCGGCGCCGCCGTGGCGACGGAGGGCGCATCATGAGCCGCAGCCTGTCCATCGTCTTCATCGGACTGTCCATCACCTCGTCGTGGGGCAACGGCCACGCCACCACCTACCGCGCCCTGGTGCGGGAACTGGATGCCGCCGGCCATCGCGTCACCTTCCTGGAACGCGACGTGCCGTGGTACGCCGCCAACCGCGACATGCCGCATCCGCCGTGGTGCGTCACCCACCTCTACCCGTCGCTGGACGCCCTGAAGCAGCATGCCGCCACGGTGGCGCGGGCCGATCTGGTGGTGGTCGGCTCCTACGTCCCGGACGGGGTGGAGGTCTGCCGCTGGGCGCAGCAGACGGCGCGCGGCGTCGTCGCCTTCTACGACATCGACACGCCGGTGACGCTTGCCAAGCTGACCCGCGGCGACTTCGAGTATCTGGCGCCGGAGGTGATGCCCGGCTTCGACCTCTATCTGTCGTTCACCGGCGGCCCCACCCTGCGCCGCATCGAGGACGACTACGGCGTGCCCATGGCGCGGGCGCTGTATTGTTCGGTCGACCCGACGCTTTATTACCCGGAGGACACGGGGGAGCGTTGGGGCCTCGGCTACCTCGGCACCTATTCCGACGACCGCCAGCCCACCCTCGACCGCCTGCTGCTGGAACCGGCCCGGCAGGCGCCGGACAGCCGCTTCGTGGTGGCCGGGCCGCAGTATCCGGGCGACATCGCCTGGCCGGCCAACGTGGAGCGGATCGAGCACTGCCCGCCGGCCGACCACCGCAGCTTCTACAACGCCCAGCGCTTCACCCTCAACGTCACCCGCGCCGACATGATCCGCGCCGGCTGGAGCCCGAGCGTGCGGCTGTTCGAGGCCGCCGCCTGCGGCACGCCCATCGTCTCCGACCGCTGGGAGGGGCTGGACGCCCTGTTCGAGGCCGACCGCGAGATCATCATCGCCGAGCGACCGGAGGAGGTCGCCCGCCTGCTCACCGACATGCCGGCGGACGCAGCACGGGACATGGGCGCGCGCGCCCGCCGCAAGGTGCTGGCCGCCCACACCGCCGCCCACCGCGCCGGGGAACTGGTGGCGGCGTGGGAGGAAGCGGCCGAGGCGCGCAAGGCCAGGACCGCCCGCCGCCCTGCTGCCGCCGCCTCCACCGCCGCCCGCGCCTGAACCCGGCCGGCAGGGCCGCCGTTGTCTGAGCAAGAGCCGGCACCCGGCCGGCCGCCCCGCTCACGGGAAACGGAGGAAGACCATGGCGCAGCGCGTCAAGGAAATCATGGCCAAGAACGTCCGTCTGGCGGACCCGACGATGACCCTGAAACAGGTCGCCAATGCCATGAAGCAGTACGACATCGGCATGATGCCGGTGTCGGACAACGGCCGCCTGGTCGGCACCATCACCGACCGCGACATCGTGCTGAACGGCACCGCCAAGGGGCTCGACCCCAACACGGCCAAGGCCTCCGACGCCATGACGGAAGGCGTCGAGTACGCCTATGAGGACGACACCATCGACGAGGCGGCGCGCATCATGGCCGACCGCCAGATCCGCCGGCTGGCGGTGCTCAACAGCCGCAAGGAACTGGTGGGGCTGATCGCCACCGCCGACCTTGCCACCCGCGCCGCCGCCGAAACCACCGCCCGCACCGTCTCCGGCATTTCGGAAGGCTGAGGCGACTCGGACGGCACCGACGCGGAAGACGAAGACGAAGGGCGGGGGCCGTGCGGCTCCCGCCCTTTCTCCGTCGCCGCGCCGTTACGGCGGCGGGGCGCCGCGGTCGCCGGGGCGTTCCGGCCCGCCGCCGCCGAACATCCAGCTTTCCGGCACCGGCACCGGCTCGCCGCGACCGGCCCAGCTCATGCCCTTGACGGTGCGGATGACGATCCAGAACGCCCACAGCATCAGGATCAGCCAGCCGACATAGGCGTAGCTGAGCAGGGCGCCGATGACCACCGCCGCCAGCGTGCCCCAGAAGGTGCCGATCTGGAAGGTGTAGTGGGTGCGTTCCTCGGGCGTCGCGGTGCGCCGGGCGGAGCCGGCCCAGATGGCGCCGGCGGCGGTGGCGAGCGGAATGAACACCCCCACCAGGAACAGGATGTAGATGTTGGTCACCGTGCGCGACACGCCGACATAGACCGGCTTGCCGGCGTGCGGCCCGTGGGCGCCGCGCGGGGTGGACGGCGGATCGCGGTCGGTCAGGGTTTCCGGCGGCGGCCGGTCGGACAGCGGACGACGATCGTCCTCAGCCATGGCTCGGGCTCCGTGCTGTGTTGCCTGTTGTGAAAGCAACACCTGGCCCGCCCCGGCGGTTGTATCTCAGGCGCCGGGGGCGCCGTGAGCGGCCGGCGGCGGCGCCAGCAGCAGGGACAGCAGGGAGTCGGGCAGCGGCTCGGTCAGCACGTCCTCGCCCAGGCGGCGCAGCACCGCATCCAGCGGATCGGCGGCGCCGGCGGGCTCGGAACCGGCCGTCGGGCGGGCATCGGGTGCGGCGCTCTGGTGCGAGTGTATCATGACGAACGATCGGCTGTTGCCACTTATGGGTAGTGAGCATCCCGGGAGGATCGCCCGTCGGTATTAGGCATTTCCACCGCCGGGGGGTCAACGTCTCGTTGAACATCATGCACAAAAAAGGCACCCCTGCGACAAAGGCCGCAGGGGTGAAGGCTCTGGTCGGTGAGCAGGGTAAGGGTAGGAAGGTGCCGCCGTCTGCCGGGGAAGGTGGCGGGTCCCGGCAGACGGCGGGCTTGGCCGATGGCGGCGGGTCCACGCGGGGGGCGGGCACTGCCATCGGTGTTGCGGCGGGGGCAGACCGGTGCCGCCAAGTTTCCCCCCAGGGCGGCACCGGTCCCCCGGACAGGCCCTGGCGGATGGGTGCGCCGGGCCGGACGTCGGACATCTGAACATCGCGCCGTGGATCGGTCGGCGTCGATGAGCGGACAATGCCGCGCCGCCCGCCCCGCCGCCCCGTTCGGATGAACAGGGCACGGCGGATTTTTGTCGGCGGAGCGAAAAATCCGCCCCCGGGCTGACGCTTGCCAGCCAATCGCGACGGTTCCATACTTCCGGCCTTGCCCTTCCGTTCCTCCGGCTTGGCGCGCCCGCGCCGCCGCAGCCCGCCGTGAAAGGTCCGCCGCCGTGCGCGTAGTCGCCGCCCTGTTGGTGCTGCTGGTGCTGGCTGCCGTGACGCCGGCCTCCGCCGCCGCCATTGCGCGGCCGGATCCGGTCGCGCTGCCGGAACCGACGCAACCGCCGCTGCTGGTGGTCGAAGGCGCCATCGGGGCCACCAACCGCGACGGCGCGGCGGTGTTCGACCGCCCCATGCTGCACGCCCTCGGCCTGCGCACTCTGCGCACCTCCACCACCTGGACCGACGGCGTGCCCACCTTCGAGGGCGTGCTGCTGCGCGACGTGCTGCGGGCGGTGGCGGCGCAGGGCGAGACCGTGGAGGCCATCGCCCTCAACGACTACCGCATCCGCATCCCGGTCAGCGACTTCGAGACCTACGACGTGCTGATCGCCCTGAGTATGAACGGCAAGGAGCTGACCGCCCGCGACAAGGGGCCGCTGTGGATCGTCTATCCGCGCGACGACCATCCCGAACTGAAGAACGGCCGCAGGGACCACCGATGGGTATGGCAGCTGAAAACCCTGCGCGTGCGCTGAGCGCCCCCGGCCGTCGCGCCTACCTGCTGTCTCTGGCGGCGGTGGTGGTGTTCGTGGTCAGCATCGTGGTGGCCGGCGTCCGGCTGGCCGAGATCGAGGCCGACATCTCCCGCGGGGTGCCGGAAAACCTGGTGTGGCTGAGCGCCCAGGCGCAATACGAGGCGGTGCGGGTGGCCGATGCCGCCGGCCGCTATGCCATCGCCGACCCGGACATGGAGGCCGACGCGCTCGGCGCCCGCTTCGACATCCTGCTCAGCCGGCTGGCGGTGCTGCAGGCGGGCGCCCCCGCTGCCTACTTGCGCAGCCTGGGCGAGGACGCGGCGCTGACGGGGCTGGAGACCGCGGCGGCGACCCTGGACCGCCAGCTGGCGGAGGCCCAGGCCGGGAAGATCATGTCGGCGGAGGAGCTGCGCAGCGGCGCCCTGGCGCTGGGGCAGGAGCTGCGCGACCTCACCAACCGGGTGATGCTGGCGGAGCGCGACCACGCCATCACCCTGCAGTCGCGCCGCCACCTGCTGCTGCTGGAACTGCTCGGCTACGGCGTCGGCATCATGGCGAGCGGCACCGTGCTCGCCCTCAGCCTCATGCGCGGCCTGCGCCACCGCGCCGAGGCGGAGGCGGAACTGTCGCGCCACCGCGACCATCTGGAAGACATGGTGGCCGCCCGCACCGCCGACCTGGTGCAGGTGGAGGAGCGGCTGGTGTCGGCCATCGACACCGCCCCCGACGGCTTCGCCGCCTATGGCCCCGACGGCCGCCTGATGCACGCCAACCGCCACATCCAGACCCTGCTGCCCGGCCGCCCCGACCTGTTCGCCGATGCCGCGCCGCTGCCGGCGGTGGCGGCGGAACTGGCGCGGCTGGGGGTGCCCGGCATCCTGGACGGCGACGCCGACACCGACGTGGAGGTGCGGCTTGCCGACGACTGCTGGTGCCGCGTCTCCGTCCGCCGCATGCCCGGCGGCGGCACCGTGCTGCGGGTGGCCGACGTGTCCCCCTACGTGCGGGCCACCACCGCCCTGGAACAGGCGCTGGCGCGGGCGCAGCGGCTGACCGACCTCTACCGCAGCTTCGTGTCCATGGTGTCGCACCAGTTCCGCACCCCCATGGCCATCATTGACGCCGCCGCCCAGCGCCTGCAGCGCCGCGCCGACGACACCGACCCGGAAGAAGTGCGCGACCGCGCCGGCAAGATCCGCAGCGCCGTGCTGCGGCTGACGGCGCTGATGGACAGTACCCTCAACGCCGCCCGCCTGGATGCCGGCGAGGTGACGGTGGAGCCGCGCCCCGGCGATCTGGCCGCCCTGGTCCGCTTCGTCGCCGAGCGGCAGCGGGAAATCGCGCCCGACCGGGTGATCGCCCTCGACCTCGGCGCCCTGCCGCCGCTGGTGACCATCGACACCACCATGATGGAACAGGCGCTCAGCAATCTCCTGTCTAATGCGGTCAAGTACTCGACGGCGCCCGCTCCGGTTGAGATACTGGCACGGACGGAAGGCCGGGACGTGCTGATCAGCGTGCGCGACGCCGGCGTCGGCATTCCCGCCGACGACCTGCCGCGCCTGTTCGAGCGCTTCTTCCGCGCCCGCACGGCGTCCGGCATCGCCGGCACCGGCATCGGCCTGGCCTTCGCGCGCCACATCGTGCGGCTGCACGGCGGCGACATTCTGGTGACGAGCCGCGAAGGCGCCGGCTCCACCTTCACCGTGCGGCTGCCGGACGCTGTACCGTCCACCGCCGCCGATACCGCCGCCGACGCCGGCACGGCCACCGCCGTGGCCGGCGTTCTGGAAGGGATTGAGGGGGCATGAGCAAGAAGATCCTGTGCGTCGAGGACGAACCGGGCCTGCGCGCCGACATCGCCGACGAGTTGCGCGACGCCGGCTATGACGTCACCGAGGCGGGCGACGGACGCGAGGCCCTGGCCGTGCTGGAAACCCTGACACCCGACCTGGTGCTGTGCGACATCACCATGCCCGGCATGAGCGGCTATGACGTGCTGAAGGAGGTGCGGGAGCGCCGCCCCGACCTTGCCGACGTGCCCTTCGTGTTCCTGACCGCGCTGGCCGGCCGCGCCGACGTCATCGCCGGCAAGCGCGCCGGGGCCGACGACTACCTCACCAAGCCCATCGACTTCGACGACATGCTGGCCACCATCGGCGCCCGCCTGTCGCAGGTGGAGCGCATGCGCGAAAAGGCGGTGGGCGAGTCGGAGAAGGCACGCGACGCCTTCATGGCGCTGGTCGAACGCTCCGCCCGCGTGACCTTTGAAGTGGCGACGGAAGCCTTCAACCGCGTCGCGCTGGGCATGTTCCTGCTGGATGCGGAGCGTCGGCTGGTGTTCGCCAACCAGACCGGCCGCGCCCTGCTGGACGAACAGGACGGCCTGCTGCTGTCCGGCGGTCATCTGCGCGGCGCCACGCCGAAGGAAACGGCGCAGCTGAAGACGCTCATCGACGCCGCCCTGGCCGCGGCGCTCGGCGGCGACTGCCAGGGCCAGGGCGAGGGCGGCGTCGCCCTGCCGCGGCCGTCGGGGGCGCGGGCGCTGGTCACCCTGGTGTGCCCCCTGCACCGCCCGGACGACGCCGGGCCGGAGCATCCGGCGGTGGTGGTCTTCGTGTCGGACCCGGAGCGCAAGCCACGCATCCCGACCGACCTGCTGGCCCGCCTCTACGGCCTGACGCCGGCCGAAACCCGGCTGGCGGTGGCGCTGGCCGACGGGCAGCGGCTGGACGAGATCGCCGAGACCTTCGGCGTCGCCCGCACCACCATCGCCTTCCACCTGCGCAGCCTGTTCCGCAAGACCGACACCAACCGGCAGGCGGAACTGGTGGCCCTGTTCTCCGGCAACCCGGTGACGCTGGGCGGCGGCGAATGAGCCCGGTCGCCCTGCTGCTGGCTCTGGGCCTCGCCCTGCCCGCCGTTGCCCAGGACGTGGGCGGCGACAAGGTGCTGTCGGCCGACGGTCTGGCTGACCTGCTGGCCGGCGGCGCCGCCTGGGACTTCCGCGCCCCCGGCTCCACCGGCAGCCAGAGCTTCGCCGCCGACGGCACCGCCCGCATCGTCTGGCAGCGTCGCGACGGCAGCGGCGGCGGCGAAAGCGCCGGCCAGTGGCGGCAGGACGGCGACACCCTCTGCGTCCGCTGGGACCGACTCGGCCAGGGCAAGGAAAGCTGCGTCCGCTTCTTTGCCTTCGGGGCCGGCGTGTGGCGTACCCTGGATGCCCGCACCAACGACGACCGCGCCGTTTTCATGCCTCCAGGAACATCGCAGGATTAGGATTGTTACCCACGCACCGGACGGTGCCGCCGCCTGTGACGGCCGTCACTGTCCCGGGCGCCGCCCCTCGGCCAGACAGGGCATGGGGGCGAGGCTAACACTGAAAAGGTCCGAGGGACGGGACATGACGCCGACCATCACCGCGCCGCGCTGCGCCACCAAGCTGACCACCCAGAAGCCGCTCGGCCAGATCGAGCGCTGGCTGGAACGCTACTGCATGGGGGACTGGAGCGTGCAGGTGCAGGAGATCGCCGACGACATGGTGACCAAGACCATCACCATCTACTTCTCGCGCGAGGACGACCGCGCCTCCTTCCGCCGCGCCCTGCAGACCCGCTCCGTCTGACGCTCCGGCCCGCCGGCCCGCCGACCGGCGGCGGGTCAGCCGCCGATGGACACCGTGTCCCACTGCCCGTACAGCGGCACCACCAGCGCATCGGCCGCCGGTGACCGCGGCAGGGTGACCGGCACCGGCCGTTCGGTGCTGAACAGCGTGTGGTGGCGGACGCTGATCACCGCCGCCACCCCCAGCCGGCCGCCCACCGCCGCCACATAGGACGGATCATAGAGCAGCCGGAACGGCGTCACCGGCAGCAGCGGCCCCGGCATCTCGGCGGCGGCGACGAGGTGATCCGGCGTCCCCTCGGCGTCCAGGCGCACCAGCCGCACGTCGGCCAGCGCCTCGGGCGGCAGGATCAGCGGCTCGCGATAGACCAGATACCCGTCCAGCACCTCCGCCACCGCACCGGCGGCAGCGCCATCCTCCCCCGTGCCCGGCGTCTGGCCGGCACAGGCGGCAAGGAGCAGCGCCAGCAGCAGCGCCGCCGCCACCGGCGGACGTCGGACCCGGCGGGTGGCGGCCGCCACCGTCACCGCACCAGGCCGCGGATGGCCTGCGACAGGGTCGGCAGTTCGACCTCGATCTGCTGCCACAGCGGGCCGGCGGTGGCGCGCGGATGGGTTTCGACCAGGATTTCGGCCAGATCGACGAAGCCCTGCCAGTCCACTTCCGGGTGGCCGGCCACCGGCACGGCGTCGCGCTCGCGCCCGCTGCGGCCGCCGGCCATCATGCCGCCCACCAGCTGGCCGATCTGCACCAGCTGGAAGGCGATGGCGGCGGCGAAGGTCCAGTCCTTGTCGTAGGTTTCGATGAAGCGCGTGCGGTCCATGCCGCGGCACAGAATGCCGATGCGGTCGATGGCGGTGGAGATCACGCGCAAGGCGTCCTGATCGGAAATCATGCGGCCGTCACCCTGCCCTGCTGTCCTGGTGGAGAAGGAGCGTCCTGCCCTTCAGTATCGTGCGCGGGCGTCGGGTTTCCAAGGGGCCGTCGCACCATGGCGAAGGGTGGAAAAATTTCGCGCCGTCGTGGAACCACCCGCGCAGCCGGGCGTTGTATGAGTGATACCCCTCCGGCCCGCACAGGCCACCGGTATCCCCTCCCGAGGCGTCTGGTCGTCCCCCCGCCAGACGCCTCCCCCTTTTTGCGGGGTCGGCTGGCGATGGCGCCGGCTGGCGATGCGTCAGCCGACCACCGCCTCCACCTCCTGCAAGGGCCGTCCGAGCAGCGCGCGGAACTCCTGCGGCGGCAGCGGCCGGCCGAACAGGAAGCCCTGGAACAGGTCGCAGTACTGGCCGAGCAGCCAGTCCAGCTGCGCCGCCGTCTCCACCCCTTCCGCCACCACCGACAGGCCGAGCTTGCGGGCCATGGCGATCACCGTCTCCACCAGCACCTTGTCCTCGGCATCGTCCAGCACGTCGCGGACGAAGGAGCGGTCGAGCTTCAGAGTGCCGAAGGGGAAGCGGCGCAGGTGCTGCAGCGACGAATAGCCGGTGCCGAAATCGTCCACCACCAGCCGCACGCCCTGCGCGGCGATGCCGCCCAGCACCTCGTCGATGACCGGCAGGTCGCGCACCAGCAGGCTTTCGCCCACCTCCAGCGCCAGACAGCGGGCCGGCAGGCCGGTTTCCGTCAGCACTTGGTTGACCAAAACATGCAGGCGGCCGGTGGTGACCTGACGGTCGGCGACATTCACCGACACCACCAGATCCTCGTGCCCCGCCGCCCGCCACACCGCCGCCTCGCGGCAGGCGGTGCGCAGGACCATCAGGCCGATGTCCTGGATAAGGCCGATTTCCTCCGCCACCGGCAGGAACTCGCGCGGCGGCACCAGCCCGCGCTGCGGGTGGTTCCAGCGCACCAGCGCCTCCGCCCCGGTGACGGCGCGGGCGCCGGCATCGACCACCGGCTGGAAGTGGACCACCAGTTCCCCCTGCTCCACCGCCCGCCGCAGGTCGGTTTCCAGCAGCAGGCGGCTGACCGCCTCGGCGTTCATCTCCGGGGTGTAGAACTGGTACGTATTGCGACCGTTCTCCTTCGCCCGGTACATGGCGGTATCGGCGTTCTTCAGCAGGGTGGCGGTATCCTCGCCGTCGGCCGGGAACAGGGCCACGCCGATGGAGCCGCCGACGAACACCTCCCGCCCGCCGGCGATGAGGAAGCGTTCGCGCAGCATTTCCAGGATGCGCACGGCGACGGCGGTGATGTCCTTGTCGGCGCCGGGGTCGGGCAGCAGGACGGTGAACTCGTCGCCGGCCAGACGCGCCACGGTGTCGCTCTCCCGCACGCAGGAGGCCAGCCGCACCCCCACCTCGCGCAGCAGTTCGTCGCCCGCCTCGTGGCCGAGGGTGTCGTTGACGTACTTGAAGCGGTCAAGGTCGATGAACATGACGCACAGCCGTTCCCCGCGGCGGCGGCGGGCGCGGGTCAGGCTCTGGGCCAGGCGGTCCTGGAACAGCACCCGGTTGGGCAGGCCGGTGACGGCGTCATAGTTCGCCTGCTGCCACACCCGATGTTCGCTTTCCTTGCGGCGGGTGATGTCCTCCTTCACCGCGACGTAGTGGGTGATGCCGCCGTCGGCATCGCGCACCGGGGCGATGGAGGTGTGCTCCCAATAAACCTCGCCGGTCTTGCGACGGCCGCGCGCCTCGCCCTTCCACGGCCGCCCCTGGCTCATGGCCTTGGCCATGGCATCGGCTTCCGGGCCGCCGTCGGGATCGGCCAGGATCTCGGCCGGGCGGCCCTTCACCTCGTCGGCGTCCCAGCCGGTGAGCTTGGTGAAGCGGTCGTTGACGTATTCGATGATGCCGCGCGCATCGGTGATCACCACCGCCGCCGCCGACTGGTCCAGCGCCGACGACAGCGTGCGCAGCTCGTCCTCGATGCGCTTGCGCTCGGTGATGTCCTTGATGGTGGCGATGTGCAGGCGGGCGCCGTCGGGCGCGGTGATGAGGGTGGTGTGCAGGTTCACCACGGCGCGGCTGCCGTCGGCCCGCACCAGCCGCGCCTCGTACTCCTTCGGCACCGGTTCGCCGCGCAGGCGGCGGTCGTAGCGGTCGGCGATGAGGGCCTGATCCTCCGGCGCCACCACCGACAGGAACGGCCGCCCCACCAGCACCGCCGGCGACAGGCCGACGATGCGGCCGGCGGCCTCGTTCACGAAGTCGAACCGGCCGTCGCGCAGCAGGATCAGGCCATCCTGCATGCTGTCCACCAGCCGGCGGTAGCGCTCCTCGCTGGCGGCCAGGGCGCGTTCCGCAAGGCTGCGTTCGGTGGTGTCGACGATGACGGCGATGAAGCCGCCCGCCCCGCCGCCGGCGCCAGGCCGGTCGGCCAGGCCGGCCGGGTAGACCTGGGTCAGCACCTCGCGCCCCAGGGCATGGCGGAACGACAGGCTGAAGGCGCGGTCCATCAGGCCGTCGCGGCGGTCCATCTCCACCGCCAGGGCGGCGGCGCCCTCGGGCGTCAGGAAGCCGGTGAGCGGGCGGCCGACGATGTCCTGGCGGCCGACGCCCAGCATGCCGCACAGGGCGTCGTTGACCTCGACGATGCGGCCGTCGCCGTCCACCTCGGCGAAGCCTTCCGACAGGGCGGAGAAGATGGTGCGATGGCGGCGCTCGCTGGCCAGCAGCATCTGTTCCATCTGCTTGCTGTCGGTGATGTCGCGCACCACCGCCACCAGCCGCGGCGGACGCTCCAGCCCGCCCAGGGCGGCGATGGAGGTGAGGGAGTGCGCCGGCCCGGCGCCCGCCTCGTCGCCCGGCCCGCTGCCGGTATCGGCGGCCAGGCTGAGGGTCAGGGCCGTCCACACCAGGGCGCCGCGGGCGTGGAGGAACCGGGTATCGCGCCGCAGCACCCGCAGCGGCCCGCGCAGCAGGCGGTCGAGGCGCCCGGCCAGGGCGGCGCGGTCGCGCGGTTCGATGAAATCGGTGAAGGGACGGCCGAGCAGGTCGCCGGCCGGACGGCCGAGCAGGTCGCAGAGGGCGGCATTGGCGGCCAGGATGGTGCCGTCGAGGCTGCAGACCATCTGCCCCTCGCCGCCCTGGGCGAAGACCGCGGCAAAATCCGGGGCGGCCGGCGCCGGATTGGCCTCAGGCTCCTTGTCCCTCATTTTTATGCAGCCTCCATCCCCACTCGACAGCATAGGAATGGAAACCAGGGCCACTTGCAACAGAAAGCTGGCCCGGTTCCTACCTGCGCCGGTCGAAGCGCATCAGCCACGTTTCCAGGTATTCCGCCACCTCGTGCCAGTGCGGTTCCAGCATCATGGCATGGGCGGTATCGGGGAAGATCCGCAGGGCGTCGGCCTTGTAGTAGCAGGCGGTCGCCTCCACCACCGCCGGGGGAACGAAGACGTCCCGCTCCGCCCCCAGCACCAGCACCGGCGGCCGCGACTCCGGCAGCACCGTCGGCAGCGGCGGCACCAGCCACGACAGCTGCACCGTCGCCAGCCGCGACTCCGGCTGCATGAGGGCGTACCAGCGCTCGGCGTCGCGCGGGTCGGCGTGGTCGGACAGCATGGCCGCCTTCATGCCGGCCGGCGTGGCGGCTTCCGGCCCCACCAGCTGGATCATGGCGATCTCGCGCAGCAGGTCCGGCCGGGCGGTCATCATGAAGGTGCTGGTCGGCCACAGGCCCCAGGGCGACAGCGACGCCATCAGCACCACGCCCACCGGCCGCGGGGCGCCGGGCGGCGGCGCGTCCATCACCTTCTGCACCACCATGCCGCCCATGGAATGGCCCACCAGCACCGCCGGCCGGCGCAGATCCGCCATTGCCTGCCCGACATCGGCGATGAAGTCCGACATGCCGTAGCGGTCGAGGTCGTCGCGGTTGCCGCTGCGGCCGTGGCCGCGCAGGGATACGGCGCAGGCCTCCCAGCCGCGGTCGGCGAAGAACGGCAGGAAGTGTTCCTCCCAGATCCAGGCGCCGCAGAAGGCGCCGTGGACGAACAGCAGCGGCGGACGCTGCGCCGCCATGGCCGCCAGTTCGGGCTCCTTGGGCACGGCACGCAGGATCTCCAGACTCACCGACTTCTCCTTCCGGGCGGGGGACAATCTCTCGCGCCGCCAGTATACCCGCGCAAGCCGGAGCGTCACGAGCCATTCTGCTGCATTGCAGCATTGCGTCGCAGGGCCACGCGCCGGGGCGCCCGTGATCCGCGCGCCGCCGCCTGCGTATACCAGCCGTGCGGGCACCACCGGCAGAAGGGCTTGCGCATCTATATCAGGTCGTTATATATCGATCCGATATTTTGCTATATCGGTCCGATACCCCCTGCCGCCGTGGAGCCTTTCGAATGGACGCCAAGACCTTGTGCCTGGGGGCGCTCGTGAACGGGCCGGCGTCCGGGTACGACATCCGCAAGATGTTCGAGGAAGGCAGCTACGGCTGCCTGCATCCTATCAGCTTCGGATCGATCTACCCGGCCCTCACCGCCCTGACGGCGGAGGGGCTTGTGGAGTGTACGGCCGAGGAACAGGCCCGCCGCCCCGACAAGAAGGTTTACCGCCTCACTGCCGAGGGGCTGAAGGCGCTGACCGCGCGGATGATGGCGCCGCCCCAGCCCGACAGGTTCCGCTCCGACACGCTGGTCGTCCTCACCTTGGCCCATCTGCTGCCGTCGGATCATGTGGCCGGGCTTCTGCAGGCCTATCGGGCCGCCCATCAGATGGAACTGGACATGATGATGCAGTGTCCGCCGGAAAACCTGACACCGGGCCAGAAATTCGTCCATGACCTGGGCTTCACCATGTACCGGGCCCTGATCGACCACATTGACCGGCATGGCGAGGCGCTGGTGGCGGCCCTCTCCGATGCCGAGCAGACCCTGCAATCGCGCGGCGATTCCGTCGCGACGGCACCGGCGCCGGGGGACGCCATGCCGTCGCCCGGTGCCTCGTCCCGCCTAGCCGCGAAGTGAACTCCGCCATGCGCCGTTCGACCGTCATCGCCGCCCTCATCCTGCTGGCCGCCGTTGCCTGGATCGGGTCGGGAGCCTTTTCCGCCAGCGGCCCGGCCGCCGATTCCCCCGCCGACCGCGAGGTGGAGCGTCAGCCGACGCCGGTGCGGGTGGCCGAGTCCATCGCCGCCGAGCGCATCGACACCCTGGTCGCCAGCGGCCGCACCATCGCCGACCGCACCCTCACCATCCGCTCCGAAACCTCCGGCCAGGTGGCGGAGGTGCTGAAGCGGCGCGGTGATCTGGTCAAGGAAGGCGACGTGCTGCTGCGCATCGCCCCCGGCGACCGCCAGGCCCGCCTCGGCCGCGCCCAGGCCAAGGTGGAGCAGGCCCGCATCGAGCACGACGCCGCCCGCGACCTGCAGGCGCGCAACTTCGCCTCCCGCGTCAAGCTGGCCCAGGCCAAGGCGGCGCTGGAGGAAGCCCAGGCCGACCTGGCCGAAATCCGCCTCGACATCGACCGCACCACCATCCGCGCCCCCTTCGGCGGCGTGCTGGCCAGCCGGCCGGTGGAAGTGGGCGACGTGCTGTCGCCGGGCGGCGAAGTGGCGACCCTGGTCGACCTCGACCCGCTGGTCATCCGCGCCGAAATCGCCGAGCGCCGGGTGGGCGACATCGAGGTGGGCGCCATCGGCCATGCCTCCATCTTCAACGGCCCGGAACTGGACGGCACCGTCACCTTCGTGTCGCCGGTGGCCGACCCCAACACCCGCACCTTCATCGTCGAGGTGGAGGTGCCGAACCCCAACATGAGCCTGCGCGAGGGCCAGACCGCCGAACTGCGGCTGCCGCTGCGGCACGTGACGGCGCACCGCATCTCGCCGGCGCTGCTGACGCTCGACGATGCCGGCACCATCGGCATCAAGACCGTCGACGACAGCGACACCGTGCATTTCCACCCGGTGGAGATGATGGGCGCCAGCACCGAAGCCGTGTGGCTGACCGGCCTGCCCGACCGCATCCGCGTCATCACCGTCGGCCAGGAATTCGTCGGCGCCGGTGACCGGGTGACGCCGGTGCTCGCCCCGGCCCCCACCGCCCCGCCCGCCGCCGCCGGCCCCTCCATCGGGCAGGTGCCGGAAGGCGTGCAGGAGGGCCTGACCCAATGAACGCCATCATCGACGCCGCCATCCACCATGCGCGCACGGTCCTGTCGACCCTCGCCCTGATCCTGCTGGCGGGCAGCATCACCTTCGTGCAGATCCCCAAGGAATCGGCGCCGGACATCAACATCCCGCTGATCTACGTGTCGCTCAGCCACACCGGCATTTCGCCGGACGATGCCGTGCGCATGCTCATCAAGCCGATGGAGAAGGAGCTGCGCACGGTGGAGGGCGTCAAGGAGATGCGCTCCACCGCCTTCGAGGGCGGCGCCAACGTGCTGCTGGAGTTCGAGGCTGGCTTCGACGCCGACAAGGCCCTGAACGACGTCCGCCGCCAGGTGGACAAGGCCAAGACCGAACTGCCCTCCGACACCGACGAGCCGAAGGTGAACGAGGTTAACTTCAGCCTGTTCCCGGTGCTGGTCATCGCCCTGTCGGGCAACGTGCCGGAACGCACCCTGCTGGCCGTCGCCAAGGCCCTGCAGGACGAGGTGGAAGGCCTGCCGCAGGTGCTGGAAGCCAACATCGGCGGCGACCGCGAGGAACAGGGCCAGGTCATCATCGACCCGACCCTGGTGGAAGCCTACAACCTCACCGCCGACGACTTCGTGCGCTTCTTCTCCGGCAACAACACCCTGGTGGCCGCCGGCAACCTTGACAGCGGCGCCGGCCGCTTCGCCGTCAAGGTGCCGGGCCTGATCGAGACGGTGCCGGAGGTGATGAACCTGCCCATCAAGGTGCAGGGCAACAGCATCGTCAGCCTGGCCGACATCGGCACCGGCCGCCGCGGCTTCGAGGACCCGGAAGGCTTCGCCCGCGTCAACGGCAAGCCCGGCCTGACGGTGGAAGTGGTCAAGCGCACCGGCGAGAACATCATCGAGACGGTGGCGGCGGTGCGCGCGGTGGTAGAGCGCGAGCGCCAGGGCTGGCCGGTCGGCATCGACGTCACCTACATGCAGGACCAGTCCATCGAGATCCGCAACAGCCTGAACGACCTGACCAACAACGTCATCGCCGCGGTGCTGCTGGTGATGGTGGTGGTGGTGGGGGCGCTCGGCCTGCGGTCGGGTCTGCTGGTGGGCGTCGCCATTCCCGGCTCGTTCCTCATGGCCATCCTGGTCATCGGCGTGGCCGGCCTGACCATCAACATGGTGGTGCTGTTCGGCCTCATCCTGGCCGTCGGCATGCTGGTGGACGGCGCCATCGTCGTCACCGAATATGCCGACCGCAAGATGACCGAGGGCCTGCACCGCCGCGAGGCCTATGCCCTGGCCGCCAAGCGCATGGCGTGGCCGGTCATCGCCTCCACCGCCACCACCCTTGCCGCCTTCCTGCCGCTGGCGTTCTGGACCGGCGTGGTGGGCGAGTTCATGAAGTACCTGCCCTATACCCTGCTGGCGACGCTGACCGCCTCGCTGTTCATGGCGCTGATCTTCGTGCCGACCCTGGGCGCCATCTTCGGCCGCCCCGGCGAGGCCGACCCCGAGACCATGAAGGCCATCGCCGCCAGCGAGGAAGGCGACGTGCGCGACCTGCGCGGCCTGACCGGCACCTATGCCCGCGTGCTCGACTTCACCCTGAAGCGCCCCGGCAAGGTGCTGCTGGCCGCCGTCGGCCTGCTGATCGGCAGCCAGGTGCTGTACGGCGCCTTCGGCCGTGGCATCGAGTTCTTCCCCGATGTCGAGCCGGAAATGGCCTTCATCTACGTCCACGCCCGCGGCAACCTGTCGGTCCACGAGATGGACGCCATGGTGCGGCAGGTGGAGGACGTGGCGCTGGAGATGGACGGCCTGGAAGCCGTCTACGTCAAGACCGGCCGCAACGCCGCCGACCGCGAGGCGGCGGAGGACGTCATCGGCTCCGTCGGCCTCGACTTCGCCGACTGGGAGAACCGCCGCCCGGCGCGCGAGATCCTGGCCGAGATCCGCGAGCGCACCAGCGCGCCCGAGTTCGCCGGCCTGACCATCGAAGTGCGCGAGCAGGAACAGGGCCCGCCGGTCGGCAAGCCCATCCAGGTGCAGATGAGCGGCACCGACAAGGACATGCTCTATGCCTCGGCGGCGCGCATCCGCCAGGGCATGGCGCAGCTGGGCGGCTTCACCGACATCGAGGACACCCGCGCCATTCCGGGCATCGAGTGGAAGCTGACCGTCGACCGCGCCGAGGCCGCCCGCTACGGCATCGACGTGCGCAGCGTCGGCGACATGGTGAAGATGGTCACCAACGGCCTCAAGTTCACCTCCTACCGGCCGGACAATACCGACGACGAGATCGACATCGTCGCCCGCTACCCCGACGAATACCGCACGCTGGACCAGCTCGACCGCATCACCGTCAACACGCCCAACGGCACGGTGCCGGTGGGGGCCTTCGTCACCCGCCAGGCGCAGCCCAAGACCGGCGAAATCCGCCGCGTCGACGGCCAGCAGGTGGTGACCGTCTCCGCCGACGTCGCCCAGGGCCTGCTGGTGGCCGACAAGCTGGCGCAGTTGCAGGCGTGGATGCGCGATGAAGGCGACCTCGACCCGCGCCTGACCATCGAGTTCAAGGGCGAGGACGAGGAACAGGCGAAAAGCCAGGCCTTCCTCATGCAGGCCTTCGGCATCGCCCTGTTCCTGATGGCGATCATCCTGGTGACGCAGTTCAACAGCTTCTACTCGGCGTTCCTGATCCTGAGCGCGGTGGTGATGTCGACCATCGGCGTGTTCCTCGGCCTGCTGATCTTCCAGCAGCCGTTCGGGATCATCATGTCGGGCATCGGCGTGATCGCGCTGGCGGGCATCGTGGTGAACAACAACATCGTGCTGATCGACACCTACGACCGCCTGAAGCACGAGATCGCCGACCCCCACGAGGCCATCCTGCGCACCGGCGTGCAGCGCCTGCGGCCGGTGATGCTGACCACTATCACCACCGGCCTCGGCCTGCTGCCGATGATGTTCCAGGTGAACATCGACTTCGTGGCCCGCCACGTTTCGGTGGGGGCGCCGAGCATGCAGTGGTGGTCGCAGCTGTCCATCGCCCTGGTGTGCGGCCTGACCTTCGCCACGGTACTGACGCTGATCGTGACGCCGAGCGCGCTGATGATGCGGGTAAAGGCCCGCCGCTGGCTCGACCGCCGCCGCGACCGCCGCCTCGCCCGCACTGCTTGAGGGGGAAGCCGCGCAGCGCCCGCTGCGCGGCTTCTTTTTTCGTGGACGAACTGCGCAAGTCCCCAACGCATCATCAAGACCACCATTGCGGCCCGCCCCGTCGGCGGTGAGCTGAAGATCGAGTTGGTGACGCCCCACAAGCCGGGCTCGACCTGACAGCCCAGGGCTGCACGGTGCCGACCGGCTCGGGCCGTGACATGGCAGGAGCCCTGGTGACCTTGGAGTCGCCCAGTTGAGAACATACCTGAGGCAAGGCATGATGACCCCTGAAGTTGTGCGGGGATCACCATGCCTCTTTTTCCGGATGCCGAAGCTCTGGTGCGACTCAATCTGTCGATGATCGCCGCGGGATTGCGCCCGGCATTCGTCGTCATTGGCCGGCTGACAGATGCGCAACATGCCGCCATCAATGTCGGACGCCTTCGGCACGGCCTGCCTGTGCTGGAGAACCCGGAGGTTCTCTACCTCGGGCGACACCATTACACCAGCCGCAGCGGCCAAGGCTACGGCGTCGACGACATGTGGATGCAGATCGCAAGCGCCCTGGGAGCAGCCAGCATCGTACACCTGACCGGTCGCATGACTGCGCTGGAGAACCCGACCCAGCGCAACGACGGCTACGGCAATCTGGTCAGGGATCGAGCCATTCTGGAGTTGACGGCGCGCAAGCCGAGGGCGGAGTTGTTTTCCGTGATCCCGAAGGGCGACAAGAACCAACCCGCCAAAACGAAAGCCTCCCCGGCAGCCGGGGAGGCTTCGAAAGGTGATCCTGGGTAACAGGTGTATCCAGCGCCCTCACCTCAGTCCAAGTATAGTGCCGGCAGGGCAGCAGTGCAACGCCCCCGGCTGTCGGGTCACGCCGCCCGGACGGTGGCGATGAACTCGCGCACCTGGGTCTTCAGGACGCTCGCCTGCCGCGACAGCTCGCCGGCCGACGACAGCACCTGATGGGCGGCGGCGCCGCTCTCGCCGGCGGCCTGACGGACGCCGTCGATGTTGGACGAGACCTCGCGGGTGCCGCTGGCGGCCTGATCGACGTTGCGGGCGATTTCCTGCGTGGCGGCGTTCTGCTCTTCCACCGCCGAGGCGACGGAGGTGGAAATCTCGTTCAGGCGCCGGATGGTCTTGCCGATGGTGTCGATGGTGGCGCTGGCGTGGCGGGTGGCCTGCTGCACCGCCTGGATCTGGCCGCTGATCTCGTCGGTGGCGCGCGAGGTCTGGTTGGCCAGGGCCTTCACCTCGTTGGCGACCACGGCGAAGCCCTTGCCAGCATCGCCGGCGCGGGCGGCCTCAATGGTGGCGTTCAGCGCCAGCAGGTTGGTCTGGTCGGCGATGTCGGTGATCAGGCTCACCACTTCGCCGATGCGACCGGAGGCTTCGGCCAGGCCCTGCACTTCGGCGACGGCGGCCTCGGCCTGACGGTTGGCGTCCTGCGAGATCTGGCTGGCGTCGGCGACGCGGCGCGAGATTTCGGTGATGGAGGCCGACAGTTCGTCAGCGGCGCTGGCCACGGTCTGCACGTTGGTGGTGGCCTGTTCCGAGGCGGCGGCGACGGCGGTGGACTGGCGGGAGGTTTCCTCGGCCATGGCCGACATGCTCTCGGCGCTCGACTGCAGTTCGGTGGCGGCGGAGGACACCGCCTCGACGATGCCGTTGACCGTGGTTTCGAAGGTGTCGGCCATGGCGTTCATGGCGCGCTTGCGTTCCTCGGCGTTGCGCAGTTCGGTCTGGCGGGCCTCTTCCTCCATCTCCTTGGTGCGCAGCATGTTCTGCTGGAACACCAGGGTGGCGTGGGCGATGTCGCCGATCTCGTCCTTGCGGTCGGTGCCGAACACGGTCACCCGCAGGTTGCCGCCGGAGAGTTCACGCAGCACTTCGACGATGCGGTCGATGGGCCGCACGATGCCGAAGCGCGACACCATCAGGCCGCCGGCGAAGCCCAGCACCACGCCGATGATCGCGACGGTGATCATGACGGTGGAGAAGAACGACGAGTCCTTCATCGCGGCAGCGCTGAGGCCGTCGCCCTTGGCGGTGGTGTAGTTGGTGTATTCCAGCACCTGCTGGCGCAGCGCCGTGGCGGCCACCTTGCTGTTCTCGACCGAGGTCAGCACCTTGCGCTGGGCCTCGGACACCACCACCTGCGCCGCCGCCTCGGAGGCGACCTTGAAGGAGTCTTCCAGCTCGACGATGTAGGCCTGCAGGCGGTCTTCCACCCGCGACAGCAGCTGCCGCTGGTCGTCGTCGGCGGAGGCCTTGAGCGCCGCCAGACGGTCGGTGAGTTCCTTCATGATGCCGTCGGCTTCGGCACGGCCGTCGCGGTGGGTGGTGGGGTCGGCCGCCAGGGCGAACTCGACCCGGTTCAGCTCGATGATGTTGCGGCCGAGGCGGGCGCTTTCCCGCATTTCCGTACCGGCGACGTTCAGCTCGCGCGCGTCGTAGGCAAGGCGGTTGATCCCGGTGGAGCCGGTGGCGGCGATGGTGATGGCAACCAGCGACATCAGGCCGATGACCAGCAGCATCTTGGTGCCGATCCGAAGGCGGGCGAACAGGGACATGGTGGTCTCTCCGGTACGGGCCGCCCGGTGGCGGCGCAGACACAAGGCCCGGCAGCAGGGCAGGCTTGATGGCCTCCGCCGGTGATCGGACCGAGGCCAGCAAGCCGGATGCCAGGGAGGCTCGTCCTCCGTCTCCGACCTTGTGGGTGTTCCGGCAGTATGAGGCAGAACCACTTCCAAAGGATGACTTTCGTCAAGACCCGGGCACAGCGTCACTCCGCTCAAATTGCATGAAAACGCAGAAAGACGGCAGCGAAAACATGGACTTGCGGCCAGACCGGGCAAGACTACACGCAAAAGGACGCATGGCAGATTTCCACTTTCCGCATGGCTAGATGCGCCGGGACAGGCGCGAACGGAAACCGCCCGCACCGGACATGTCTCCGGGCGGGCGGCGCAGAATGGATGGGAAGTGGGAGGCGATCGGCGTTCTGCGGCGCGAAGTGCGACGGGCGTCGCAACCATCGGCCGCGTCGGCGCCGGCTCAGCTGCGACTCGGCGGCGGCCGGTCGGCGCTGTCGGAGGATGCGGTCTCGGCGCCGTCCGGGGCGACGGCGGCATCGGCGGCGACGGTGCCGTCGGTGGTGCCCGGTTCCAGCGGCAGGCTGCCCTGTTCCTCCAGCTCGGCAAGGCGGCTCTTGGCCTTCAGGCGGTGGTAGCTGCGCCAGGCCAGCGGCAGGGTGGCGAGATAGACCAGCCCCACCACCGACAGCGTCGTCCACGGGTTGGTGACCAGGAAGGCCGCCAGCAGGCCGACGACGATCATCAGCGGCAGCGCCATGCGGCGCGGGATCTGCACCCGCTTGAAGCTGTAGGTGGGCATGCGGCTGACCATCAGCAGACCGACGCCGACCATGAACACCGCCACCAGCACCGGCTGGGCGAAGACGGTGGGGCCAAGCTGGAAGCTCAGCATCATGGGCAGCAACGCCAGGAAGGCCGCCGCCGGCGCCGGCACGCCGACGAAGTAGTTGCGCGACCACGCCGGCGGCTCCGGCTCGCCCAGCATGGTGTTGAAGCGCGCCAGACGCAGGGCGGAGCAGGTGGCGAACAGCAGCACCAGCGCCCAGCCCAGGCCGCCGGCATCGTTCATGGTCCACAGGTAGAGCAGCATGGCCGGCGCCACGCCGAACGACAGGAAATCGGACAGGCTGTCCAGCTCCGCCCCGAACTTGGTCGTCCCGCGCAGCATGCGGGCGATGCGCCCGTCCAGGCCGTCCAGGATGCCCGCCAGGATGATCGCCACCACCGCCCGCTCGAACTCGCCGCGCAGGCCGTAGCGGATGGAGGTGAGCCCCGCGGCCAGCGCCAGCAGGGTCACCATGTTGGGGATCATCTTGTTGATCGGCAGCGCCCGCAGGCGGGGACGACGGTTCGGAGCGAGCATGAGGTCAGCGGGCCTCCCCTTCGCGGCGCTTTTCATCGGACAGCGCATCGGCGATCACCGTCTCGCCCGACACGCACGACTGGCCGAGGGTGACCAGCGGCTCGACGCCCGGCGGCAGGTAGATGTCCAGCCGGCTGCCGAAGCGGATCAGGCCGTAGCGTTCGCCGGTGCGGAACTTCTGGCCCTCGCGGGCGTCGCAGCGGATGCGGCGGGCCACCAGGCCGGCGATCTGCACGAAGGCGATGTCGCGGCCATCGTGCATTTCCAGCCGCACCAGGTTGCGCTCGTTGTCCTCGCTGGCCTTGTCCAGGCTGGCGTTGACGAACTTGCCCGGCACGTAGACGATCTTCTTCACGATGCCGCCGGCCGGCACGCGGTTCACGTGGCAGTCGAACACGCTCATGAACACCGAAACGCGCCAGCGCGGTTCCTCGCCCATGTCCAGCTGGCGGGGCGGCGGCACATGGCTGATCAGGCTGACGATGCCGCTCGCCGGAGTGATGATCAGCCCCTCGCGGATGGGGGTGGAGCGGTCGGGGTCGCGGAAGAAGTAGAAGCACCACACGGTCAGCAGGGCGCCGACGATGCCCAGCGGCGCCCACGCCCACCACAGCAGCAGGCCGATGACGGCGAAGATCGCCACGAACATCGGACCTTCGGGATGCAGCGGCGGCAGCAGGTAGCGGCGCCAGGAAACGTTGAACTCGGTGGTCACGGGAACAGGGCCTCCAATCGAAGACAGAAAACGGCGCGCGGCCGGTGGCCGTTGCGACCTTACCCCGCGCCGGGATTGCCCGTAAGGCGGTTTTTTCAATGCCGTGGCGAAGCCGGCGCGGGCGGTGGTAGAGTGGGCCCCCGCCGCCGCCAGACAAGGGCCGACATCATCCCATGACCAAGGTGAGAATCGATCAGGCCGGGCTGCCCATGCGGCTGCGCCACGTCAGCGTGGCGGCCGACGGCACCATGGTCGCCCAGCAGGACCGCACCACCCAGCACTTCCGCTTCCGCTGGCAGGACACCGACTTCGTGGCCCGCTACCGCCACGACGCCGATGGCGCCCGCGTGCGCATCGCCGCCGACATGGGCGCCCTGCCCTATGCCGCCGACGCGCCGCAGGCCTACGCCAACCTGAAGCGGATCGTCGAGGCCATGCGCGAGGATCTGGGGCCCGTGGTCCACATCACCCGCGACCGCCGCATCGTGGTCGGCAGCCGCGAAATGCTAGACCCGCCGATGACCGCCGACCGCCTGATGGCCACGCTGGTCACCTTCCTGCTGCGCGTCGGCCCCTACCTGCCGCTGCTGCACCGCCACCGCGCCGGCTGAGGGCCGGCGGGCGTAAGGGTTGGCGGCAGCCGCCGCCGGGACCATATGGAGGGGCAACGACCACCGCCGCAGCCGCTGCAGGAGGATACCGCATGCGCCCGCCCGGTCCCCGCTCCGCTTCCGTCGCCGCCCTGCCGCTCGCCCTGGCCCTTGCCGCCCTGGTGGCGGCCCCCGCGCCGGCCGCCGCCTACGACGCCGTGCTGACCTATCAGGTGCGGCTCGGCGGCTTCGACGTGGCGGAGGGGGAATTCGCCCTCGACCTGCCGGAGGGCATCGGCGACGGCGCCTATCGCCTGCGCTCCTCGGTGGTGGCGGGCGGGCTGCTCGGCACCTTCACCGCCTTCACCAGCGAGTCCGGCACCACCGGCCGGCTGGATGAGGGCTCGGCGGCCCCGCAGGCCTTCCGCAGCGACAGCACCTGGCGCGGCGAGGCCCGCCTGGCCGCCGTCACCTGGCCGCCCGAAGCCGGCAGCGCCGCCCCGCAGGCGGTGGTGCAGCCGCCGCCCGAGGCCGACGAGCGCGACCCCATCCCGCCGCGCCTGACCGAAGGCAGCATCGACCCGCTGTCGGCGGTGCTGCACCTGGTCGCCGCCGTTGCCCGCGACGGCAGCGTCGACCGGCCGGTGACGGTCTACGACGGCCGCCGCCTCTACCGTCTGTCAGTGGACGCCCTGGCCGAGACCGATGTGGAGGCCGCCGCCTTCCGCGGCGCCGGCTGGCGCGCCGACGTCCGCTACGAAACACTGGGCGGCACCTCCCGCAAATGGAAGAACAACCGCCGCGAGGTGGCCGCCGACGTCCTGCTGGCCCCGGGAGACGCCTTCGGCCTGGACGTGCCGGTGCCGCTGCGCGTGACGGTCCCCACCCCCGGCCTCGGCGCCCTGGTGGTTGAACTCACCGCCGCCCGCCCCGGCGGGGTGTGAGGGGCCTCGTCTATCCACCAGGGCAAGGATGACGCCGATGGTCGATCCGTACACGTATCGGGTGGGATGGTCGGCTGAGGATGAGGAATTCGTGGGGACGTGCGCCGAGTTCCCCGGCCTGTCGTGGCTGGACGAAGCCGAGGGCGAGGCCGTTCGTGGCATTCGGACCCTCGTCCGTCAGGCCGTGGCAGAGATGGCCGCCGCCGGTGAGCCGGTTCCCGAGCCGATGCCGCCGCACGGCACGCTGATGGGCTGACATCCCCCCAGACAAAGGCCGTGCCGCATGGGGTGAACCATGCGCCACGGCTGTCGTTCAAGCTGGAAGCTTCTCACTGCCCCGTCAGGCGGGGGGTGATCGCCCTCACGAACACCCGGTCGTGGCGCCGCAGCTGTCGCACTTCAGGCAGGTGCCGTTGCGGACCAGGGTGAAGTTGCCGCATTCCGGGCAGCTGTCGCCCTCGTACCCCTTCATGCGGGCCTGGGCGATCTGGCGGTCGCGGCCGGCGGCGATGCTGCCCGCCACCGCCGAGGCCGAGGCGCCGGCGGTCGAGATGCTCGCCGTCGCGCCCGCCGTCACCGTGTGGCCGTGGCCGTCGGTGCCGGTGGCGCGGGCGGTGACCGTCAGGTTGTCGCCGCGCTCGCCGCCCTTGCTCAGCACATAGAGGTTGGAGCGCACGTAGCCCTTGGAAATGCCGCGCTGGTAGGCGACGTCGCCCCACTCGTCGATGTCGCCCTCGTTGTGGCCGCCGCCCATGACGTCGTGGCCGATGTTGGCGGGGTCGACGTGGGCCAGTTCATTGCGGCCGAGGTAGCTGATCGCCAGCTCGCGGAACAGGTAGTCGATGATGGAAGTCGCCATCTTGATGGCGGCATTGCCCTCCACCATGCCCGAGGGCTCGAAGCGGGTGAAGGTGAAGGCCTCGACGTATTCCTCCAGCGGCACGCCGTACTGCAGGCCGATGGAGACGGCGATGGCGAAGTTGTTCATCAGCGAGCGGAAGGCGGCCCCTTCCTTGTGCATGTCGATGAAGATCTCGCCGAGCTTGCCGTCTTCATATTCGCCGGTGCGCAGGTAGACCTTGTGGCCGCCCACCACCGCCTTCTGGGTGTAGCCCTTGCGGCGGTCCGGCATGCGGCGGCGCTGGGCGGTGTAGCGCTCGATGATCTTCTCGGCCACCATCTCGGCCCGCTGCACCGGGTTCGGCGCCGCCGCAACCTTCTCGGCGAAGGTGACCGGCACGGCCTCGGCGGCCTCGTCGTCCTCCTCCTCCGGCAGGTCGTCAAGCAGGGCCGACGACAGCGGCTGCGACAGCTTGGAGCCGTCGCGGTACAGCGCATTGGCCTTCAGACCCAGCTGCCACGACAGCATGTAGGCCTTCTTGCAGTCCTCCACCGTGGCGGAGTTCGGCATGTTGATGGTCTTGGAGATGGCGCCGGTGATGAAGGGCTGCGCCGCCGCCATCATGCGGATGTGGCTTTCCGCCGACAGGTAGCGCTTGCCGATGCGGCCGCAGGGGTTGGCGCAGTCGAACACCGGCAGGTGCTCGGCCTTCAGGCCCGGGGCGCCTTCCACCGTCATGGCGCCGCAGACGAAGGTGTTGGCGGCCTCCACCTGATCGCGGCTGAAGCCCAGCGCCTTCAGCATGTCGAAGGCGTAGTCGTCCAGCTGCGCGTCGGTGAAGCCCAGCACCTCGCGGCAGAAGTCTTCGCCGAGCGTCCACTTGTTGAACACGAACTTGATGTCGAAGGCGCTGGCGAGGTTCTGTTCCAGCTTGCCCAGCTGCTCCGGCCCGAAGCCCTTGGCGCGCAGCGAGTCGTGGTTGATGTGCGGGGCGCCGGCCAGGGTGCCGTGGCCGACCGCATAGTCGATGATGCCCTGAACCGCCGCCTCGTCGTAACCGAGGGTGCGCAGCGCCGTCGGCACCAGCCGGTTGATGATCTTGAAGTAGCCGCCGCCGGCCAGTTTCTTGAACTTCACCAGGGCGAAGTCGGGCTCGATGCCGGTGGTGTCGCAGTCCATCACCAGGCCGATGGTGCCGGTCGGCGCGATCACCGAAACCTGGGCGTTGCGGAAGCCGTGCGCGCTGCCCAGCTCCAGAGCGCGATCCCAGGCGGCGGCGGCGGCGGCAACCAGATCGGCCTGCGGGCAGTGGGCGCCGTTCAGGGCCACCGGCTTCACCGACAGGCCCTCGTAGCCGTGGTGCTCGCCATGGGCAGCGCGGCGGTGGTTGCGGATGACCCGCAGCATGCCCTCGCGGTTGTCGGCATAGCCGGGGAAGGCGCCCAGTTCCTCCGCCATCTCGGCGGAGGTGGCATAGGACACGCCGGTCATCAGGGCGGAGATGGCGCCGCAGATGGCGCGGCCGGCGTCGCTGTCGTAGGGGATGCCGTTGGCCATCAGCAGGCCGCCGATGTTGGCGTAGCCGAGGCCGAGGGTGCGGAAGCGGTAGGACAGTTCGGCGATGCGGTCCGACGGGAACTGCGCCATCAGCACCGACACTTCCAGCACCACCGTCCACAGGCGGCAGGCGTGCTCGAAGGCGGCGACGTCGAAGCTGCCGTCATCGTTTCGGAAGGTCAGCAGGTTGAGGCTGGCCAGGTTGCACGCCGTGTCGTCGAGGAACATGTACTCC
Source organism: Caenispirillum bisanense (assembly GCF_039523075.1). Taxonomy (NCBI): domain Bacteria; kingdom Pseudomonadati; phylum Pseudomonadota; class Alphaproteobacteria; order Rhodospirillales; family Novispirillaceae; genus Caenispirillum; species Caenispirillum bisanense. Next base: position 16,354 of record NZ_BAAAEP010000042.1, on the reverse strand, counting down.
GAACACGGGTTGGAGCCGTTGATGGGGCCGGACGCCGGGCAGGTGTGCCACTCGTTGATGGTGGTGTCGAACTGCAGGCCGGGATCGGCGCAGGACCATGCCGCCTCGGCGATCTTCTCCCACAGCTCCTTGGCCTTCAGGGTCTTGGTGACCTTGCCGGTGGTGCGGGCGGTGAGCTGCCAGTCCTCGTCGCGGGTGACCGCCTCAAGGAAGTCGTTGGTGATGCGGACCGAGTTGTTGGAGTTCTGGCCCGAAACGGTCAGGTAGGCTTCCGAGTCCCAGTCGGTGTCGTAGCTCTCGAACTCGATGGCGGTGTAGCCCTGGCGGGCGAACTGCATCACGCGCTGGATGTAGTTTTCCGGCACCAGCGCCTTGCGGGCGGCGATGATGGCCTTCTTCAGCGCCTTGTTGAGCTTGGGGTCGAAGCGGTCTTCGCCGTCGGCGGCGCCGTCCCATTCGGTGGTCGCCTTCAGCACCGCGTTCAGGTGCAGGCCGCAGGTCTTGGAGCCGGTGACCAGCGCCGCCACCTTGCGTTCCTCGCGCGCCTTCCAGTCGATGAAGGCCTCGATGTCGGGGTGGTCGACGTTGACGATGACCATCTTGGCGGCGCGGCGGGTGGTGCCGCCCGACTTGATGGCCCCGGCGGCGCGGTCGCCGATCTTCAGGAAGCTCATCAGGCCGGAAGACTTGCCGCCGCCGGCCAGCCGCTCGCCCTCGCCGCGCAGGTGGGAGAAGTTGGTGCCGGTGCCGGAGCCGTACTTGAACAGGCGCGCCTCGCGCACCCACAGGTCCATGATGCCGCCTTCGTTCACCAGATCGTCCTCGATGGACTGGATGAAGCAGGCGTGCGGCTGCGGGTGTTCATAGGCGGAGCGCGACTTCACCAGCTTGCCGGTCTTGAAGTCGACATAGGAATGGCCCTGGGCCGGACCGTCGATGCCATAGGCCCAGTGCAGGCCGGTGTTGAACCACTGCGGGCTGTTGGGGGCGCCCATCTGGGTGCACAGCATGAAGCGCATTTCGTCGAAGAAGGCGCGCGCGTCGCCCTCCGAGTCGAAATAGCCGCCCTTCCAGCCCCAGTAGGTCCAGGTGCCGGCCAGACGGTCGAACACCTGGCGGGCGGTGGTCTCGCCGCCGTTGCGCTCGTCTTCCGGCAGCTTGGCGAGGGCCTTGGCGTCGGCCTCCCGGCGCCACAGCCATTCCGGCACGTCGTCTTCCTTCACCGGCTTCAGCACGGCGGGAACGCCGGCCTTGCGGAAGTACTTCTGGGCCAGCACGTCGCTGGCGACCTGCGACCAGTCGGCGGGAACCTCGATACCGTCGGCCTTGAACACCACCGATCCATCCGGGTTGCGGATCTCGCTGGTGGTGCGCCGGAACGCGATGTCCGCATAGGGCGACTGCCCTTCCTGTGTGAACAGGCGACGGATCTGCATGTCGATGCTCCCCTATATGTAGCGTGCTGGCAGCGCGTCTGCGGCCCATGCCGGCGTCCGGAAGCCCCGTTCCGGGTGCCGAGGTGCAGCGCGAGGGAGCCAGACCGGCCCCCGGGCGACGGGCACCGAGACTAGGCGAAGGTCATAGCCACGGCAACATGATTTTGTGTCTCATTTGGCCAAGGTCATACCACATCTCGTATGCCATGTGGACAGATCGGGGGACGAGGCTGCGCAATGGCGGCCAACGCAAGGCCCTGCGCCGAGTCCCGGCCCGCCGCGGGCGGCGGCGGTTGTTATCCACAGCTGTGGACATCGGCGCAGAGCGGATTGGACCACAAGATGTAGTGGCTGATAGTGACGCCGGTCACAGCCGGCCATGCATGCTGGACGCAGGGCGACATCTGCGCCATAGTGCGGCCTCGGTTTTCGCCCCGGCCTCGCCGCGCGGGCGTAGCCGCACCAGATAGACAAGGGGGCCGCCGCCGCACCCGGCATCGGCCCCGGCGACGTCCGCATCGTTTGCTCCGGAGCGACCGAGACATGATTACCGGGACCCTGTTCCTCACCTGGCTGAAGGGTGAGTTTGTCGGCAAGGACCAGTACGGCAACCGCTACTTCCAGGAGCGCCGTCAGCCGAAGTCCGGCCGCCGCCGGCGCTGGGTTCTCTACAACGGCAAGATCGAGGCCTCCAAGGTGCCGCCCGAGTGGCACGCCTGGCTGCACTACACGGTCGACGAGCCGATCAAGATCGACCAGAAGAAGCCGTGGATGAAGGAACACCTGCCCAACCTGTCGGGCACGGTGAACGCCTACGTGCCCAAGGGCGACGACCGCCGCGGCGGCCAGCGCGCCAAGGGCACCGGCGACTACGAGGCCTGGACGCCCGGCTCCTGAGGGAGCCGGCTGCGCCCGGAAGCGGCGCCTGATCATCATGTTCAGCCGGTCCAAGGAAACGCTGTTCGGTCTCGTGACGGTCGCCGTCGTCGGGGCGCTGCTCGCCTATAATTTCGTGCAGCGTCACGAACGGCGGGCGGAGAACGGCGGCGGCATCACCCTGATCGCCCAGTTCAACCGCACCGACGGCCTGCGCGAAGGCGCCGCCGTGCGCATGGCGGGGGTGCCGGTGGGCGTGGTGGCCGACATGCGCCTCACCGACCGCTACAAGGCGGAAGTGCTGCTGGGCGTGCGCCGCGACCTGGAACTGCCCGACGACAGCGCCGCCATCATCGAAACCGACGGCCTGTTCGGCAACAAGTACATCGAGCTGCAGCCCGGCGGCAGCGACGACATGCTGGGCGACGGCGACCGCATCGCCTACACCCAGGATGCCGTCATTCTGGAAGAACTGCTGACCGCCGTGGTGGCCCGCGCCAAGGCCGCCCGCGCCGCCGCCGAGGCCGGCGGCCATGGCGGCGGCGGCGGGACCCCCGCCGGCGACATCATGACCCCGGCCGCTCCGGCGGCCGAGGGCGAGAACGGCGACGCAGACGCGGATGCCGGCGGCGGGGGTCCGGCCGGCACGGCGGCCCCGCCGGGCGCCAGCCCGTTCCCGTCGCTGACCGACTGAGCCCGCAGGACAGGGAGACGAGGCACCCCATGGGACGCAATCCGATCGAGACCATCCTGGGCGCGGTGGTGCTGGTGGTGGCCGGCCTGTTCCTGGCCTTCGCCTATTCCATGGCCGACATCCGCCCGGTGCAGGGCTACCCGCTGAAGGCGGTGTTCACCAAGACCGGCGACCTGCAGGTGGGATCGGACGTGCGCGTGTCCGGCATCAAGGTCGGCTCGGTGGTGGAGCAGCGGCTTGACCGCGACACCTTCAACGCCCTGGTGGTGATGACCATCGTCCCCGACGTGCGGCTGCCCGCCGACAGCACCGCCACCATCGTCTCCGACGGCCTGCTGGGCGGCAAGTATGTGCGCCTGCAGCCGGGGTCTGCCACGGAAATGCTCGATTCCGGCGGCACCATCACCAGGACCGAGGATTTCCAGTCCATGGAAGACCTGGTGGGCGAGATCATCTTCCTCGCCACCCAGTCGCCCTCGGCCCAGGGGGCGGCTCAGCCGCCGCAGCAGTAACCGCGCCTTACCGGACAGGGGTCATGAAGGTCTTGCCGTCGCCGTCCTCGCCGTCGCCGTCGTTCCGCCGCCGCCGCGTCACCGCAGCCGGTGCCCTGGCGGCCGCCGTCGCCTGCCTGGCCCTGGCGGCCCCGGCCGCGGCGGAAGACCTGGATGGCGACAAGGCGGTGCTGCAGTGGCTGGACAAGGTGACGGCGCGCGTCACCACCGTGACGGCGCCGGTCGGCCAGAAGACCCGCATCGGCAACCTGGAAATCCTGGTGCGCGCCTGCCGCTACCGGCCGCCGGAGGAAACGCCCGAGTCGGCGGCCTTCCTCGACATCGTGGAACTGGAGCCCGGCGGCCCGGCCAAGGAGGTGTTCCGTGGCTGGATGTTCGCCTCCAGCCCTGCCCTCTCGGCCATGGAACACCCGGTCTACGACGTCTGGGTGCTCGACTGCCTGAGCAGCGACGACACCAGCCCCACCGGATAATCGCCGTCAAATCGCGCCTGCCGCCGCAGCGCCTCCGACAGCAGGCTGTGGTACTGCAGGCGGGGGATCTCCATGGCGCCGAAGCGCTGCAGGTGGTCGGTGATGAACTGGGTGTCGAGCAGCACGAAACCGCCGCCGATCAGCCGCGCCACCAGATGGCAGAGCGCCACCTTGCTGGCGTCGGTCTCGCGCGAGAACATGCTTTCCCCGAAGAACGCCGCCCCTAGCTGCAGGCCGTAGAGCCCACCCACCAGGGCGCCGTTGCGCCAGCACTCGACGCTGTGGGCATAGCCCATGTCGTGCAGCTGGCAGAACAGCTTCAGGATGGTGTCGTTGATCCAGGTGTCGCTGCGGCCGGGGCCGGGGGCGGCGCAGCCTTCCATGACGGCGCGGAAGGCGGTGTCCACCTTCACCTCGAACACGCCGCGCTTCACCGTCTTCAGCAGCGACTTGGGGGCGTGGAAACCGTCCAGCGGGATGATGCCGCGGTCGTCGGGATCAACCCAGTACAGCGTCCGCCCGCCGCGCGACCGCGCCATGGGGAACACGCCGCTGGCATAGGCGCGCAGAAGCAGGTCTGGGGTGACCGGAAGCTCTGTCAACCGCCGCTGCCCCCTTTCAGCCGGATGGCGGGGCCCCGCGGCCCCGCCTGATGCTACCCGCGATCACAGCTCGCCGGCGACAAACTTTTCCAGCCAGCGGATGTCGTAGGCGCCGTTCTGGAAGTCCGGCACGTCCATCAGCCGCTGGTGCAGCGGGATGGTGGTCTTCACGCCGTCGACGACGTACTCGCCCAGCGCCCGCTTCAGCCGCATCAGGCATTCGGTGCGGCTGGAGCCGTAGACCACCAGCTTGGCGATCATGCTGTCGTAGTGCGGCGGGATCGACAGGCCGGCATAGAGGCCGGAGTCCACCCGCACGCCCAGGCCGCCGGGCGCGTGGTAGCCCACCACCTTGCCGGGGTTGGGGGTGAAGGTTTCCGGGTCTTCGGCGTTGATGCGGCACTCGATGGCATGGCCGGAGATGACCACGTCGTCCTGGGTGTAGCCCAGCGGCGCGCCGGCGGCGATGCGGATCTGCTCGCGCACCAGGTCGATGCCGGTGATGCTCTCGGTGACCGGGTGTTCCACCTGCAGGCGGGTGTTCATCTCGATGAAGAAGAACTCGCCGTTCTCGTACAGGAACTCGATGGTGCCGGCATTGCGGTAGCCAAGGGTCTTCATGGCGTCGACGGCGACCTTGCCGATGGCGGCCCGCTGGTCGGCGTTGAGGGCCGGCGACGGCGCCTCTTCCAGCACCTTCTGGTGCTTGCGCTGCAGCGAGCAGTCGCGCTCGCCCAGGTGCACCACGTTGCCGTAATGGTCGCCGAGCACCTGGATCTCGATGTGGCGCGGCTGGCCCAGGTACTTTTCCATGTAGACTTCGGGGTTGCCGAAGGCCGCCTGCGCCTCGGTGCGGGCGGTGGACCAGGCCTCCAGCAGTTCCGAGGCGTCGCGCGCCACCTTCATGCCGCGACCGCCGCCGCCGGCCGAGGCCTTGATGAGCACCGGGTAGCCGATCTGCTCGGCGATCTCCTTGGCGTCTTCGGCGGTGTCGACGGCGCCGGGGCTGCCGGGCACCACCGGCAGGCCGCTTTCGATGGCGGCCTTCTTGGCGGTGACCTTGTCGCCCATCAGGCGGATGTGTTCCGGCGACGGGCCGATCCAGGCGAAGCCGTGGTCCTGCACCATCTCGGCGAAGTCGGCGTTTTCCGACAGGAAGCCGTAGCCGGGGTGGATGGCATCCGCCCCGGTGATGGTCGCCGCCGACAGGATGGCGGCACGGTTGAGGTAGCTTTCGCGGGCCGGGGCGGGGCCGATGCAGACGCTTTCATCCGCCAGGCGCACGTGCATGGCATTGGCGTCGGCGGTGGAATGCACCGCCACCGTCTTGATGCCCATCTCGCGGCAGGCGCGGTGGATGCGCAGGGCGATCTCGCCGCGGTTGGCGATAAGGACCTTGTCGAACATGCTTATCCCCGTCTGGGCACTCACTCGATCACGCACAGCGGCTCGCCGAATTCGACGGCCTGGGCGTTGCCGACCAGAATGCGGGTGACCGTGCCGGCCTTCGGCGCGCGCACCGGGTTGAAGGTCTTCATGGCTTCGATGAGGAACAGGGTCTGGCCCACGCTCACCTTGGCGCCTTCGGTCACGAATTCCGGCGAGCCCGGCTCGGCGGCGGTGTAGAGCACGCCGACCATCGGGCTGGTGACGGCCCCGGGGTGCTTGGACACGTCTTCCACCGCCACGGCGGCGGCGGGGGCGGCGGCGACCGGCGCCGCGGCCGGGGCGGCCATGGCCGGACCGGCGGCATAGACCGCCTGCGGCGCGGCGCGGCCGACGCGGATACGGACGTTTTCCGTCTCGTATTCGATTTCGGTCAGGCCGGTCTCGTCCAGCAGGGTCGCCAGGTCGCGGACCGCGGCGCTGTCGATCAAGGGCTTGCTGCTCATCTAGCTCTTCTCTTTCTGGCTTCGAATGAGGCGGGCGACGGCGTCCAGCGCCAGCACATAGCCGTGGGACCCGAACCCGCAGATCATGCCGTGGGCGGCCTTGGACACATAGGAATGGTGCCGGAAGGGCTCGCGCTTGTGGATGTTCGAAAGGTGGACCTCCACCACCGGCCGGTCGACCGCCAGCAGGGCGTCGAGCAGGGCGACGGAGGTATGGGTATAGGCGGCGGCATTGACGATGAGGCCGGCGGCGGCGGTGCGCGCCTCCTGCACCCAGGTCACCAGTTCCCCCTCGTGGTTGGTCTGGCGGAAATCGACGCCAAGGCCGAGGCCGGTGGCGTGTTCTTCGCACAGGTGGCGGATGTCGGCCAGCGTCTCGCGGCCATAGACCTCCGGCTGCCGGGTGCCCAGCAGGTTGAGGTTGGGTCCGTTCAGGATGAAGACGGTGGGGGACACGCGCGCGTTTGCCGTCGCCAGTTGCCGCAATGAAAGTAAAGCCTAGTCCTATAGCAGGCGGCCCGTGCTGGCAACGCCTGGATTGGCGGCAGGGTGCCCTGTCATGCGCCATACGCATGGCAATCGCACGAGAACCGCCGGAAAACGCACCCATGGCGCCCCATACCGCCCGCCGCGCCCGCGACATTATGTTGCGCGAGCCGAGGCCGGGCGGCGTTCTCGCGGTTGCGGGATGCGCGCCGTCGCCCCATACTCTCGCCACGTTCCGTCCCCTCTGTTCAGAGACCACTGCCCGATGCAGGTGACCATCAACGGCGAAGCCCGCCCGCTGTCCACCCCCACCACCGTCGAGGGACTGCTGACCAGCCTCGGCATCGACCCGCGCAAGGTGGCGGTGGAACGCAATCTGGAGATCGTGCCCAAGTCGGCCTTCGGCGCCACCCCGGTGGCCGACGGCGACCGGCTGGAGATCGTCCACTTCATCGGCGGCGGCCTGCCCGACGGCGACCGGGTGCCGGCGCAGGGCGCCGACGACACCTTCGTGGTCGCCGACCGCACCTTCCGCTCCCGCCTGCTGGTCGGCACCGGCAAGTACAAGGACTTCGAGGAAACCCGCCTCGCCATCGAGGCCAGCGGCGCCGAGATCGTCACCGTCGCCGTGCGGCGGGTGAACGTGTCGGACCCGAGCCAGCCCATGCTGGTGGATTACGTCGACCCCAAGGTCTACACCTACCTGCCCAACACCGCCGGCTGCTACACCGCCCAGGACGCCGTGCGCACCCTGCGCCTCGCCCGCGAGGCCGGCGGCTGGGATCTGGTGAAGCTGGAGGTGCTGGGCGACCAGAAGACCCTCTACCCCAACATCACCGAGACGCTGGCCGCCGCCGAAGCCCTCATCAAGGACGGCTTCAAGGTGATGGTCTACACCAACGACGACCCCATCGTCGCCAAGCGGCTGGAAGACATGGGCTGCGTCGCCGTCATGCCGCTGGGCTCGCTCATCGGCTCCGGCCTCGGCATCATGAACCCGGTGAACATCCGCCTCATCAAGGAAAGCCTCTCCGTGCCGGTGCTGGTGGATGCCGGCGTCGGCACCGCCTCCGACGCCGCCGTGGCCATGGAACTGGGGTGTGACGGCGTGCTCATGAACACCGCCATCGCCGCCGCCAGGGACCCGATCAGGATGGCGCGGGCCATGAAGCTGGCGGTGGAGGCCGGGCGCCTGTCCTACCAGGCGGGCCGCATGCCGAAGAAGATGTATGCCGACCCGTCGAGCCCGCTGGCCGGCCTGATCTGACCGGCCGGGCGCCGCCGCCCGAAACGATTGCCGCCGAAAGCCCGTTTCCCCTGGAGACGGGCTTTCTTTCTGGCAGGACGGAGCGGAGCGGACATGCGGTTCGGCAGGGCGGTTTCCCTTCCCGGCAAGGCGGCGCGGCGGTTGCTGCGGGTGGCCGGGCGGCCGGTGCGGCGGGCGCAGGGGCGCGGCGGCGTGGTGGTGCAGCCCTATCGCGGCTACGGCTCGGCCACCGAGGTGTTCCTCATCGGCCGCGTCTTCCACCAGAGCCCGACGCCGCGCGGCGGCCTGATGACGCTGGGCCGCCTGCTGCACGACGTCGGCCGGCGGGTGGCGCGACGGGCGGTGGCCGATGCGCCGGTGGTCGCCCGCTTCGCCGGCTGCACCCGGCGGGTGCGCACCGACCCCGACGGCTATTTCCGCCTCCACCTGACCCTGCCGGCGCCGCTGCCCGAGCCCGGCGGCTGGCACAGCGTCGCCCTGACCCTGGAGGCGCCGGAACGGGTGGAGGCGACGGCGGCCGTCTACATCCCGCCGGCTGACTGCCGCCAGGTGGTCATCAGCGACATCGACGACACCGTCATGGTCACCGGCGTCGCCAACGTGGCGGCCATGCTGTGGCGGCTGTTCGTGCAGGGGGCCGGGCGGCGCACCGCCTTCCCCGGCGTCTCCGCCTTCTACCGCGCCCTGCACGACGGCACCGGCGGGCGGGAGGGCAACCCCATGCTCTACGTCAGCCGGGCGCCGTGGGGCATCTACGACGTGCTGGACGAGTTCTTCCGCCGCAACGCCATTCCGGTCGGGCCGATCCTGTTCCTGCGCGAATGGGGCCTGCGGTGGACCAGCCCGCTGCCGCGCAAGGCGGAGGACCACAAGGAAAGCCTCATCGACCACATGCTGGAGATCTACCGCGACCTGCCGGTGGTGCTGATCGGCGACAGCGGCCAGCACGACCCCGAGGTCTACCGCCGCATCGTCGCCCGCCATGGCGACCGGGTGCGGGCGGTGTACATCCGCAACGTCTCCGGCACCTCCGCCCGCGCCGAGGAGGTTCGGGCCATGGCGGCGGAAGCGGCCCGCCACGGCGCCGTCCTGGTGCTGGCCGACGACACCGTGGCCATGGCCGAGCACGCCGCCGGCCTCGGCCTCATGGACCCCGCCCGCATCGCCGCCGTGCGCGGCGAGAAGGCGGCGGAGGAAGTTAGTTTATAGCTGAGAAAGCCCCCACTTAGCGCACTCGTTCCCCCAGCTCGTGTAGTCTGAAAGATAAAGCTCAAGATTGTCAAAGTGCACTATATCCACTAGGAGGCTTTTATAGGCATACTTTTCGGATACGTAGTTAAATATGTACGGGATATGACTCTTCTCTTCTATAATCATTTCTCCATACGAATCTATATAAGCCTCATAGAGGCCGCCTTGAACAACAACAAGCCCATGAGATATCCCGCAGAAGTATGATTTCTTACTCTCCTTCGTCCACAGGTCTTGGTTATTTTGCCCTTGCTGATGCTTCTGCAACTCGCTAGCCGCCTTAAAGCAGGACACAAAAGCGTTGAACGTTTGATGATTGCGCGATGGGTCATTTGCCTTCTTCTTATCATTAAATTCTGACTCTTGACCCGATAAATAAGCTTGGCATGCTGATCGCCCGGTTCTCTTAAATCTTTTGAGATGATGGTTATCTAGGAGCTCACGAAACCAGATCTCTTGGATATGAAGCCTCGCCAAAGTGGCATGTATCACGGACTCTGGAGGAGACCCACTTGAGTCATCCGTCAACACAACCCAAGGCTTGCTTGCTGACTTCTTTATCTCCACAGATAGTGCAATATTAAGATTAAATACTTTCTTATCATTTTCTTGAACGAAGTTTTTTAGAATAAACGCATCGATCTCACGCCCCTTATTCTCGTCGGCATCGAGATAATAAGGATGATCCAGCGTGAACCACTCCTGATTGCGAAACAACCTGTTGCAACGCAACTCAAGAGGATACCCTGTTTTTTCTAGCTCAACCCTTATCCTCTCAATCCCAGTCATGCACTGGTTGCTCAAGATACCCCCCTTCTAGTCCTCCGAGCATTTTCGCTTAGGCGTCCTGCCTAGCGCAACGAAAAACCCGCCGGAGCGACTGCTCCGGCGGGTTCGTCCGCGCGATCCGGCGAGAGGATGGGACTTAGAGGCCCATCTTCTTGCGCAGGTTCTCGTCCAGCTTTTCCAGGAACTGGGTGGTGGTCATCCACGGCTGGTCCGGGCCGATCAGGATGGCCAGGTCCTTGGTCATGTAGCCGGCTTCCACCGACTCGATGCACACCTGTTCCAGCTTCTCGGCGAAGTCGACCACCTCGGGGGTGTTGTCGAACTTGCCGCGGAACTTCAGGCCACGGGTCCAGGCGAAGATCGACGCGATCGGGTTGGTCGACGTCTCCTTGCCCTGCTGGTGCAGGCGGTAGTGACGGGTGACGGTGCCGTGGGCGGCTTCGGCCTCGATGGTCTTGCCGTCCGGCGACATCAGCACCGAGGTCATCAGGCCGAGCGAACCGAAGCCCTGGGCCACGGTGTCGGACTGCACGTCGCCGTCGTAGTTCTTGCAGGCCCACACGAAACCGCCGGACCACTTCATGGCGCAGGCGACCATGTCGTCGATCAGACGGTGTTCGTAGGTGATGCCCTTGGCCTTGAACTGATCGGCGAACTCGGTGTCGAAGACCTCCTGGAACAGATCCTTGAAGCGGCCGTCATAGGCCTTCAGGATGGTGTTCTTGGTGGACAGGTACACCGGCCAGCCGCGATCCAGGCCGTAGTTGAAGCAGGCGCGGGCGAAGCCCTTGATGGACTCATCAAGGTTGTACATGCCCATGGCGACGCCGGCGCCGGGGAACTTGAACACCTCGAACTCGACCGGCTCGCCGCCGTCTTCCGGGGTGTACTTCATGGTCAGGGTGCCCTTGCCCGGCACCTTGAAGTCGGTGGCGCGGTACTGGTCACCGAAGGCATGACGGCCGATGACGATCGGCTGGGTCCAGCCCGGCACGTAGCGCGGCACGTTCTGGCAGATGATCGGCTCGCGGAAGACGGTGCCGTCGAGGATGTTGCGGATGGTGCCGTTCGGCGACTTCCACATCTTCTTCAGCTTGAATTCCTCGACGCGCTGCTCGTCGGGGGTGATGGTGGCGCACTTCACGCCGACGCCGTACTGCTTGATGGCGTTGGCGGCATCGACCGTCACCTGGTCATCCGTGGCGTCACGGTGTTCGACCGACAGATCGTAGTATTTCAGGTCGACGTCGAGGTACGGCAGGATCAGCTTGTCCTTGATGAAGGACCAGATGATCCGGGTCATCTCGTCGCCGTCCAGCTCGACAATCGGATTCTTGACCTTGATCTTGCTCATGTTGACGGTTCTCCCGATGGGTGACGAACTCGGGTGTCCGATGGGGTGCGCCCCATGTCTATGGTTTGACCACTACCGGATGCGTGCGCCGCGGACGCGCGAACCATAGACGCCGCGGCGGCTTTGGGCAAGACCCGCCCGTTCGGGCGGTATGGGTGGGGCGGCGGAAAGGGCTGATTCACAGGCGTTCATCGGCGTCGGCGGCCACCGTGCCGACCCCGGCGCGGGCCAGTTCGGCGCGGATGGTGGGGAGAATCCGCTCCACCGTGTCGACCACCGTGAACAGCTGGCGGTGGCCCTCGCGGGCGAAGCGGCGGGCGATCATGTGGTCGACCAGGGCCAGGAACGGCTCCCAATAGCCGTCGATGTTGGCCAGGATCACCGGCTTGTTGTGGATGCCGAGCTGCCGCCAGGTGAGGATCTCGAAGGTCTCGTCCATGGTGCCGAAGCCGCCCGGAAACACCACGAAAGCGTCGGAGCGCTGGAACATGGCGTGCTTGCGGACGTGCATGTTCTCCACCACGTGCAGCTCCGTCGCGCCCTGATAGGCCGCCTCCAGCCGGGTCAGGTGCTCGGGGATGAAGCCGACGACGCGGCCGCCGGCGCCCATCACCGCTTCCGCCGCCACGCCCATCAGCCCCACGTGCCCGCCGCCGTAGACCAGCTGAACCCCGTCGGCCGCCATGGTCCGGCCGAGCGCCGCGGCGGCGTCGGCATAGGTCGGGGCGTCGCCGACGGAAGCGCCGCAGAAAAGGCAGAGGGAGGAAAGCGTGCTGGTCATGGGCGGTATCCTTGTCCTGAACCTGGACCCCGCGCCTTGGCAAGACGCCGCCGCGCGGGGACGAAAAGGGGCCGGTCGGCAAGCGACGGCGGCCCCTTTGCCTGTGTATATGGTCGCGGCGGCGCCGCCGCCAGGGGGCATGGCTCCCCCGTGTGACTCAGTCACCGACGGGGATCACGCAATTGTGGCTTGATGCCGGGGAGTGGATCAGATAGTTGCCTTGGCATCGTTTGATGCGAACTCATAAACCAAATAAACGGATCAAGAGGAGATTCAAATGACGTCGCGTCTTGTCGCCGCGCTGGCGGTTGCCGCCGCCGTTGTTACCGTTCCGGTCGCCGCCTCCGCCAATGAAGCGGCGGTGAAGTACCGGGAAAACAACATGAAGACCATCGGTGCCTACATGCAGAACACCGTCGCGGTGCTGAAGGGCGACGTGCCCTACGCCGAGCAGCTGGAAGCCAACGCCCTTGGCCTCGCCGCCGCTGCCAAGCTGTCGCCGGCCGCCTTCAAGACCGACACCTCGGGCTCCAACGTCAAGACCACCGCCAAGCCGGACATCTGGCAGAACTGGGACAAGTTCGAAGGCGGCCTCGGCATGATGTCCGAGCGCGCCGATGCCCTGGTGGCCGCCGTGCAGGGTGGCGACAAGGCCGCCATCGGCCAGGCCGTGCAGGCGGTGGGCGAAACCTGCAAGACCTGCCACGACAACTTCCGCACGAAGTAAGCCGGAAGGGTCACGCCGCGAAAAGGGTCGGTTCCTGTGGAGCCGGCCCTTTTTGTATCCGGTGGTGCGTAAAAGGCAGTGCCGGGCCAACCGCCGCCGTGCTATCACACGAACGGATTGTGGACATCGGAGCCGCCCATGCCCGTTCGCACCGTTGCGGTGCCGCTGCTGTCGCTTGCGCGCGGCACCCTCGTGCCGGCCGCGGCCTCGGCCCTGCTGGCGGGCATGCTGCTGTTCGGCTACCTGCCCTTCCACATCGCGGCGGAGCTGTTCTGCGTCTGCGTCGGGCTGTCGCTGTTCTTCGTCAGCGCCGCGCTGTCGCGGCTGTCGCCCACGCCGGTGCTGTCCTATGTCGGGGCCGGCTATTTCTGGGTGGCGCTGCTCGACCTCATGCACATGCTGCTGTACCAGGGCATGAACCTGCACCCGCTGGGCGGCGCCAATGCCTCGACGCAGTTCTGGCTGGCCGGCCGGGTGGTGGAGGCGCTGGTGCTGGTCACCCTGCCGCTGCTGCTGGACCGCCGCGCCGCCGGCCAATGGGCCTTCGGAATCTACGGCGCCCTGGCGATCGCCTCCTACGGGCTGATCGTCGAGGGGCGGTTCCCCACCGCCTATGTGGACGGCGCCGGACTGACGCCGTTCAAGATCGGCACCGAGTACGCGGTGATCGTGCTGCTGGCCGGGGGGCTGGTGCTGCTGCGCCGCATCCGCCACCGGCTGGACGACGAGGTGGTGCGGCCGCTGGTGGCCTCCATCCTCTGCACCATGGCGGCGGAGCTGATGTTCACGCTCTACGTCGACGTCTTCGGCATCGTCAACGCCGCCGGGCACATCCTCAAGTTCTGGTCCTACTGGTTCATCCTGCAGGCCCTGCTGCGACGCGGCCGGGAAGCGGCGGACACCTTCCCCGCCTGATCCCGGCCGCCGCCGCCGCCAGCCCGTCAGGTCCGCGCCGCCCCCAGGTCGAGCAGCCGCACCGGCGTCCGCACCGCATGGGCGCCATCCCCCAGCAGCGCCTGCACCAGCAGGGTCATGGTCCAGAAGGCGGGAAACTCCCAGCCGCCGCCCTCAGCGCTGAACACCCAGCCGTTGCCGGCATGGACCCACAGCGCACCCAGCAGCACCGGCACCAGCAGCAGCGCCGCCAGCCGCGTCCACAGGCCGAGGATGAGGGCAATGCCGCCCGCCACCTCGGCAAAGATCACCAGATAGGCCGCCGCTGCCGGCAGGCCGAGGCTGCCGAAGTACTGGGCGGTGCCGGCGGGGGTGAAGACGACCACCTTCAGCAGCCCATGGGCCAGGATGGTGACGCCGAGGGTGAGCCGCAGCAGCAGGGCGGCATAGGGGGCAAGGCGGGTATCGGTCATGGCACGGATCTCCGGGTCATCGGGGTGGGGTGGGCGGCAGGGCGCCGCCCGTCATGCCTCCGACTATGCCGCTCGGGATTGCGGTGAACAATCCGGCGATCCGGAAATGGATTGTGTCTTGCCTGGAAACGCCTACAGCTGCGTCACCACCGCCCATACCACCGTCACCGCCACCGCCAGCGCCGCCACGGCGACCAGCGGCGAGGCAAAGCGCACCTGCCGGCCGTCGGTGCCGACGGCGGTGGTGCCGGCGGCGGCGGGCAGGGTCTTGCGGCCGGTGACCATGGCGCGGATCAGGTTGTCGCGCTTGACCGCCAGATAGAACAGCGCCGCCGCCACATGCAGAGCGATGAGCGCCAGCAGCGACGGGAACAGGATGTTCTTGTGCCAGCCGGTCAGGGAGTCGCTGGTTTCCTTGCTGACCAGCCGCACCAGCGGGCCGTCGGTGAAGATGTCGTCGTTGGAGAACAGGCCGGTGGTCGCCTGCGCCGCCAGCACCGCCAGCAGCACCAGGATCATCCAGCCGCCGGCCGGGTTGTGGCCGAGCACCGCCGGCGCCGCCGCCTTCTCGCCGCCGCCGAGGGCACCGCGCAGGTAGGCGATCACCGCCGCCGGACCGCGCACGAAGCCGGCAAAGCGCGAGGTGGACGACCCCACCAGGCCATAGAGCAGGCGCCAGATCACCAGCGTCAGCACCGCATAGCCCATCAGCATGTGCTGCGCCATCTGCCCGGTCGGCACCGTCCAGCCGAGGATGGAGGCGCCCGCCAGCGGCCCGAGCGGCAGGGTGCCGGAGGTGCCGGTCCACCACAGGCCGGCGATCAGCAGCACCAGCACCCAGTGGAACAGCCGCGTCGGCAGGTCCCACACGCGCACGCTGACCGGCCCGCCGGCAGCGGCGGTGCCCGGCCCGGAGCCGGCGGCGGAAGCGGATGAGGCGGAGGGGCGGGTCATGGTCGTGGTCCTTCGTTCGGCTGCGGTCGTGACGGCTGCGGACATCCTCCTCCCGGAGAGCCCTGGCGGAACCGGTTGAACCCGGCGGCCGGTTGGTGTTGGGTACAGGCTCGGCGGAGCCCGACCTTAGGCCACCGCCGCCGCAGCCGTCCATTCACCCCTTCGTGACCAAAGGGTTTATCCGTTCCCATGGTGGAGATGGTCCTGTCCCTCGCCCTGCCCTTCCTGGTGGCCGTTGCCGTCGCCGGGGTGCTGCGCCTGTCGGCGGCCTCCGGCGGGGCGGCCGGGCGGCTGGGCGGCGCCGGTCTGGTGGCCGGGTTCCTCGGCTGGTGGCTGTGGGCGCGCGGCCTGTCGCCGGCGGTGGGCGAGGTGCTGCATCTGGCGCCGCACGTCATGCTCGGCGGCCTGCTGCTGGGGGCGGTGGCCGACGGCTGGCTGGACCGCCGGCCGCCGGCCTGGGCGGTGGCGGCGCTGTTCGCCGTCGTCTGCCTGTGGGCGCTGGCCGGCCGACCGGTGGCGGCTGCCGAACTGGGGGCGCAGGGGCTGACGGTTACCGCCGGGCCGGCGGCGCTGTGGCTGCTGGTGACCCTGGCCCTGAGCCGGCGCATCGAGGCGGCGGTGGCGGCGGCGCCCCTGCTGCTGCTGGCGGTGGCCTGCCTCGGGCTGGCCGCCCCCCCCGCCGCCCTGGGCCAGGGGGCGGTGGCCGGGGCGGCACTGGCGCTGGCGGCGGCGACGCTCGGCCTGCTGGTGTGGGGGCCGGCGGTGACGGCGGCGCCGGGCTGGATCGTCACCCTCGGCGGCGGCGGAACGTTCGTCACCCTGGCGGCGGCCCTGCTGGCGGCGACGCCGGCGGCGGCGGCCATGCCGGCCTCCGCAGGTTGCAGCCGCCGCGG
>NZ_BAAAEP010000041.1:0-45172 GCF_039523075.1 Caenispirillum bisanense | reverse complement strand
CCCTTCACCAGCCTCGCGCAGCTTACTGCCGACGCTGGGCAAGACATACAAGGGAGGAGGCGGCGCCGTGGGTCAGGTCAGGGTCAGGAGGCGGTCTTGGGCTGCTTGGCGGCTTCGGCCTGCAGCGCGTCCAGCTGCTGGTCGATCTCGGCCAGCTTCTGCTTCTTCTCCTCGGCGCTCATGCCCTCGGCGGCCTCGATCTTGGCGCGGTTCTTGAACAGCTCCAGCTGGCGGATGGGGATCAGCTGGGCGTTGGACGACGGCTGGAACGGCGCCCAGCCGAGGTCGGCCAGGATCTTGCGCTCGGTGTCCAGCTGCGCCGGGGTGCCGATGCGGCCGTAGCTCATGATGAAGGTCATGATGCGGGCCTTGGCGTCGGCGGCCAGTTCGCCGCGCCACACCAGCGGGTCGGACGGGATCAGCGGCGAGCGCCAGATCACCTTGATGTCCTTGGCCATGTCCGGGTGGGTGACCTGCATGCGGCGCAGGTTCTCGGTGTTGTTGGTGGCGACGTCCACCTGCTTGGTCGCGGCGGCGAGCAGGTTGGTCTCGTGGTTGGCGTTGCGCACGGCCGAGAAGCAGGTCTTCGGATCAGCGCCGTTCTGGGCGAAGACGTAGTAGGACGGCACCAGGAAGCCGGAGGTGGAGTTGGGATCGCCGTAGCCGAGGGTGAGCGACTTGTCGCACTTCAGCACGTCGTCCAGGCTGTTCAGCGGGCTGTCCTTGTGGGTCACCAGCAGCGACCAGTAGCCGGGGTTGCCCTCGACGTCGACGGTCTGGGCGAAGATCTCGCCGCCGGCGCGGTCCACCGCTTCCATGGCCGACTTGTTGCCGTACCACGCCACATCCACCTTGCCGAAGCGCATGCCTTCGATGATGCCGGCGTAGTCCGGGGCGAAGAAGGCGTTGATCTTCATGCCGGTCGCCTTCTCCATGTCGGAGAGGAAGGGCGTCCAGGTCTGCTTCAGGTTCTGGGTCGCTTCGGTCGAGATGATGCCGAAGTTCAGCTCCTTCGGCATGTCGGCGGCGAAGGCGCCGGCGCTGCCGGCCAGGGTGACGGCCGCGACCGAGGCGGCGGCAACAAGGGTGCGGAACTGCATGGCGGAGACACTCCCGTTCAGGACTGGATGAAGACGATGGGCGCGGATCAATGGGCGAAGGCCGGACGCACCGCGGCGGCGGAGCGGTCGGCCTCCAGGTCGTGGTCGGCATCGATCAGCAGTTCCTCGCTGTCGGCGCCGTAAAGATCGGTGAGGAAGGCAGGCGTCAGCACGGTCGAGGGGCCGTCGTGCACCACCTGTCCGGCGCGCATGGCGACCGTGCGCGGGCAGTAGCGGGCGGCGTAGTTGACCTGGTGCAGCGACACCACCACGGTGATGCCGTCCTCGCGGTTGATGGTGGCCAGCGCCTCCATCACCATGTTGGCGGAGGCGGGGTCGAGCGAGGCGATGGGCTCGTCGGCCAGGATCACCCGCGCCTTCTGCATCAGCGTCCGCGCGATGGCGACGCGCTGCTGCTGGCCGCCGGACAGGGTGGAGGCGCGCTGGGCGGCATAGTCCGCCATGCCGACGCGGGCCAGCGCCCGCATGGCGTCGCGCTTCTCCTCCGCCGAGAACAGGCCGAGGGTGCCGCGCCAGCCCGGAATGCGGCCGAGGGTGCCGATCAGCACGTTGGTCAGCACGCTCAGGCGGCCGACCAGGTTGAACTGCTGGAACACCATGCCGACATCGGCGCGGATGGCGCGGGCGTCGCGGCTGACGCGGCCGCCGGCCTGCATGGTGCGGCCCAGGATCTCCACCCGCGCGGCACCGCCGTTGCGGTCGGCGACGGTGAGGCCGGACAGGTGCCGCAGCAGGGTCGACTTGCCGGAGCCGGAGGCCCCGATCAGCGCCACCATCTCCCCGTCCGCCACCGACAGGGCGACGTCCGCCAGGGCGCGGTGATCGCGCTGGAACGACTTGCTCAGCTGGGAAACGGCAATGGCGGCCACGGCGCCTTCCTCTCTGCGGTGGGCTATGGCCGAAGGATATACCCGTCGATGGCGACTCTTTCGCGACCGGCGGATGAAAGTTCAATGAAACAGACCGAACCGCGAACATTCGCGAGCAGACATCCAAGTGCCGTCGTCTAGCTTGTCAGCATCAATGCTGCGGTGTAGTAAATCCCGCCATGAACAAAGGCCGTCTCGTCTATATCCTTGGCCCGTCTGGCGCGGGCAAGGACACGCTCATCGACCTCGCCCGTGCGGCGCTGGACGGCGGCGCCCCTGTGGTCTTCGCCCACCGCTACATCACCCGCCCCGCCAATGCCGGCGGCGAGGCGCATGTGGCGCTGACGGCGGCGGAATTCGACCTGCGCGCCCGCCACGGCCTGTTCGCCCTCACCTGGGACAGCCACGGCCTGCGCTACGGCATCGGGCGGGAGATCGACCTGTGGCTGGACGCCGGGCTGACGGTGGTGGTCAACGGCTCCCGCGGGCATCTGCCGCAGGCGGCGGAGCGCTACCCCGACATGGTGCCGGTGGTGATCCGCGTCGGCCTGGACGAACTGCGCCGCCGCCTCATCGCCCGCGGCCGCGAGACGCCGGAGCAGATCCTGGAACGGCTGGCCCGCGCCGCCGCCTTCCAGGTGGAGCACCCGGCCCTGGTGACCCTCGACAACTCCGGCCCGGCGGTCGAGGGCGGGCGGGCGCTGGAGGCGGTGCTGCGCACCGTGGCGGCCGGGAACCTGCCATAGGTAAGGCCTGCCCTCGACAAGTGGCCTATGCCCTTTTCCCGATTTCCCGCAGGGTCTTTCGGGCGTAGCCTTGTCTGCAGCTCCCACAGCGCCGCCACCCGGTTCCGGGCCCGACGCACGCACGAGGCATCGTGACATGCTGGTCGTCGCACTCGCCAATGTGGGCGTGGCCCTTGTCTGCGCCCTGATCGGTCTGGCTTCCGCCGGTCTGCCCATCGTTTCCGATGCCTGGCAGGCGGTTCTGGCGCCGGCCTCGGGCGTGGCGGCGGCGGCGGTGCTGGCCGGCGGGCTGCGGCTGCTGCCCGGCTCCATGATCGGCCTGGCGCTGGCGGTCAGCTGGCTGCGGCCGGATGCCCCGTGGCTGGCGCTCGGCGTCACCGTCTGCGTGGCCTTTGCCGCCGCCTGGGCCTCGGTCTACGCCCGCTATGCCGTCGATGACCGGCCGGCCGATCTCCTGTTCAGCCTGCGCGGGGTGCTTGCCTTCGTCGGGCTGGCGGCGGGCAGTTTCGCCGTGTGGACCGCCGCCCTCGGGGCGCTGGCGGAGATCATCCTGGCCGGCGGGTCGCGCGCCCATGAAGCCTTTGAAGGCTCCCTGCTGCGCTGGAGCATCAGCCATTTCGTCGCCGTCGCGGTGATCGCCCCGCCGGTGATCGCCGCCACCGCCGGCGGCCTGCGCATCGCCGCATGGCGCGGGGCCGGGCGATTGCTGCTGTGGGGCGCCATGGCGGCACTGGCCGCCGTCACCTTCACCGCCGGGCCGGGCCACGCCGGGGTGGGACCGGCCCTGCCCTTTCTGGTGCTGCCGGTGCTGCTGACGGTCGCCGCCCTGTCGGCCGCCAAGACCTCCGCCGCCCTCACCGCCGTGGCCGCCGTCGCCTGGGTCGCCACCGTCAGCGGCACCAGCGTGTGGGGCGAGGTGACCGGCGTGCTCGACCTGATGCCGCTGGCCATGGTGCTGACCGCCTTCGCCGTCTGCGCCCTGCCCTTCGCCGCCCTGATGCGCGAGCGGCGCGAGGCGGTGGCGGCGCTGGCCGCCACCAATGCCGACCTGGAACAGCGCATCGCCGCCCGCACCGCCGAGGCCGTCGCTGGCGAGGCCCGCCTGCGCCACATGCTCGACGGCAGCCCGGTGGCCGCCTGCGTGGTGGAGCCCGGCGGCCGGCTGATCTTCACCAACACCGCCTTCCGCACCCTGTTCGGTCTGGCGGCCGGCGAGGCGGCGGAGTTCGATGTCTGCGCCCTCTATGAAGACCCCTCCGACCGGGCGGCGCAGATGGAGCGCCTGACCCGCGACGGCCTGGCGCTCGACATGGAATACCGCTACCGCCGCCGCGACGGCACGCCGGTGTGGGTGCTGGAGCATTCGGTGATGGCGGAATTCGACGGCGCGCCGGCCATCGTCGCCTGGATGGTGGACATCACGGCCCGCCATGCCGCCCTGCAGGAACTGGCCGCCGCCAAGGCGGAACTGGCCGTCCACCGCGACCAGCTGGCGCAGGAGGTGGCGGACCGCACCGCCGACCTGCAACGCGCCCGCGATGCCGCCGAGGCCGCCAACCGCGCCAAGACCGAGTTCCTGGCCAACATGAGCCACGAGCTGCGCACGCCGCTCAACGCCATCATCGGCTTCGCGCAGATGATCGAGAACGACCTGCTCGGCCCCGGCGCCACCGGCGCTTACCGCGACTATGCCACCAACATCCACCGGTCCGGCGGCCACCTGCTGGCGGTGATCGACGACATCCTCGACATGGCGCGGTTCGAGGCCGGCCGCCTGACCGTGGCCGACGACCGGGTGGAACTGACCGCCTGCATCGAGCGCGCCCTCACCCTCACCGCGCCGCCGCCCGGCAGCGACGCCCCCCAGGTGAGCCTGGACCTGCCCCGCCGCGCCCCGGCCCTGCGCGGCGACCGCCGCCGCATCGAGCAGATGCTGGTCAAGCTGCTGTCCAACGCCGTCCGCTTCACCGGCAGCGGCGCGAACGGCGGACACATCACCATCAGCCTCAGCCGCGAGCCGAGCGGCCACCTGCTGCTGGCCATCGCCGACACCGGCATCGGCATGACGGCGCAGGACATCGACCGCGCCCTGCGGCCCTTCGTGCAGGTGGATACCGGCCTCGGCCGCCGCTACGAAGGCACCGGCCTCGGCCTGCCGCTCGCCCGCGCCTTTGCGGAACTGCACGGCGGCAGCCTCGCCATCGCCAGTACGCCCGGCGCCGGCACCACCGTCAGCGTCCGCTTCCCGCCCGACCGGGTGCTGGAGCCCTATGCCGTGGCATCGCCCCAGGCGCAGCCGCAGGCGGAGAGCGCCTGAGGTCAGGCGCGGGCCCAGCCCTGGCGGAACACCACCACCAGCACAGCCGGCACCAGGCAGGCGGCCACGAAATCGTGCGCCGCCGCCGCCGCGCGCTGGCCGTACAGCAGCGCATCCACCAGTTCCATGGCCAGCGACAGCAGCACCACCGGCGCCAGGGTCGGCCAGTGGCCCATGGGGCGGCGGAACACCACCACCGTCACCAGCAGTACCACCAGCCCCAGCAGCATGTGGCTGAAGTCGTTGTCGAAGGGGATGGCGCCGAAGACGGACCGCTTGATGTCCAGGTACATGGACGAGACCTTTCACGCATCACTTCAGGAATCGGACGGCCGCCGCAGTCTACCCGCGACGGCCGCCGGTTGTCTTCCCGCCGATGCGTGCCGCTGTTGCGGGTCGGCCTCAGGGGCAGGGGTTGGGATTGTCGGCGTGAACGGCCTCGATCTCCTCCCGCACCTCGGCCGGCAGGGTCAGGTCGGCGCTGTCCAGGTTGCTGCGCAGCTGGTCCAGGGTGGTGGCGCCGATGATGGTGGAGGTGACGAAGGGCTGCGCCGTCACATACGCCAGCGCCATCTGCGCCGGATCGAGCCCGTGGCGGCGGGCGATGTCCACGTACTTGCCGGTCGCCGCCACCCCGCGCGGCTTGACGTAGCGGCCATAGCGCTGCGGGAACAGGGTCAGGCGGGCGCCCGGCGGCTGGCGGCCGTCCAGGTACTTGCCGCTCAGCACCCCGAAGCCGAGCGGGCTGTAGGCGCACAGGCCGACGTCCTCGCGGATGGCGCATTCCGCCAGCCCCACCTCGAAGCTGCGGTTGAGCAGGTTGTAGGGGTTCTGGATGGCCGCCGGGCGCGGCAGGCCGCGGCTCTCGGCCAGGGCGACGGAGCGCATCAGCCCCCACGGCGTTTCGTTGGACAGGCCGATGTGGCGGATCTTGCCGGCCTGCACGCACTCCTGCAGGGCCGCCAGACTGTCTTCCAGCGCTACGAACTCGGCATCGGGCTGGTGCTGGTAGCCGAGGCGGCCGAAGTAGTTGGTCGGCCGGTCGGGCCAGTGCAGGTAGTAGAGGTCGATGACGTCGGTCCGCAGCCGCTTCAGGCTGCCTTCCACCGCCGCCAGGATGTTGGCGCGGTCGAGCCGCCGGCCGCCGCCGCGGATCCACTCCATGCCGCCGGGACCGGCGACCTTGCTCGCCACCACCAGACGGTCGCGGCACCCGCGGCTCTTCAGCCAGCGGCCGAGGATTTCCTCGGTGCGGCCCTGGGTCTCGGCGCGCGGGCTGACCGGGTACATCTCGGCCGCATCAAGGAAATTGACGCCGCCCTCGCGCGCCAGGTCCATCTGGTCGAAGGCCTCGGCCTCGGTGTTCTGCTCGCCCCAGGTCATGGTGCCGAGACAGAGGGCGGAGACGGTGAGGCCGGTACGGCCGAGCGGGCGCTGCTGCATGCGGGCTGCCTTCCTTTCGCGGCGGGAGTGAACGCCCCTTCATAGTGGGATGCCGGCGGCGCCGGCGCCAGGGCCGCTCTGCCGTCGTCAGATCAGGAACAGCCGGTCCAGCGCCTCCGCCAGATCATCGCCGAACTGCGGCCCCTTGTGGATGACCGGCACGTCCTTCGGCAGCAGCTTCAGGTAATCGTCGTCGGGCGGCAGGCTGGTGATGAGGGCGGTGGGGGTGTTGCGGGTGGCCGGCATGGAATGCAGGCCGATCACCAGGTCGATGCCCGACAGTTCCGGCATCACCGCGCCGACGATGACCAGGTCGGGCTTGGTGCGCACCACCACCGCCAGGGCGTCGAAGGTGTTGGCGATGGTGTGGGTGCGGTAGCCGCACTGCTGCAGCTCGCGCTCGACGAAATGGGCGGCGGCGCCGTAGGGCATGACCAGCAGCACCTCGACGTCCCGTACCTCGATGTCGCCCACCGAGAAGCCCGCCTTGGGCGGCAGGCGGCGGACCAGCCGGGCGGCTTCCGTCTCCAGCGGCAGGCGGCCCTCGACGATGTCGAGCAGGGTTTCGATGAAGTGTTCCAGGTCCTCGAAGGCGCGCGGCGGCAGGTGGCGCACCCCGGCCGGGTAGTCCTCCAGCCGCGCCGCCACCGCCCCGATGAGGCCGAGGCCCAGGTTGGCGGCCTCGCCCCGCAGGCGCATGGCGGCGCGCCGCACCTCGTGCACCATCTGGTCGGTCTTCACGCGGCCGTGGCGGGCATCCTCGACCAGCAGTTCCAGCCCGCGCAGCACCTCGCCGGCCTCGTCCAGGAAGGTGCGGCGCAGTTCGGTGACGATGTCGTCGACCACGGCTTCGCGGGTCAGAATCTCGGTCATGGCTCCCTCCCGCCCCCGAATGGCGATGTTCCCCCCACCATAGACCGCGGCGCCCGCAGTCGCCAGTGACACAGGCGCGGCACCGGGTTGCGACGGCGGCAGGGGGCAGCGGCGGAACCGCCTGCGCACCCAACGCCCGCCCACCCTCCACCACAGGTCGACAGCCGCCGACGCCGAAAGCCGCAGCAACGGCCGACTCCGCTCCGCCCGGACAGGCGACAGGCGTAAGCCCGGCAGGAAATAAGAATAAGCCCTCCTCCCGTGGGGATCTTTCATCCTTATCTTTTGTTATAATCTCCAACGGCGATGACCTCAGACCATAGTGCCGGTTTTCGGGATCTCGCCGCCCGGACGTCAGTCCCACCAAGATCCACAAGGAGGTGGTCCAGATGATGAGAACGGAACCGACGCAAGGCCACACGGTCCAGTGCCGGCTCTATCGGGTCTGCTGGAGCAATTCGATCACCCGCGAACGCGGCATGAGCGGCCCCATGTCGCTGGCGCAGGCGGAATTTCTGGTGCGCGACGAATCCATCGGCACCTCCTTCCGCCGCTTCTGGATCGAGCCGTGGATCGCCGCCGACACCATCGCCGACGACGAGGCGGTGCGCCCGCTGCGGCGCAAGGGGCCGGCCGCGCGCATGAACTGACGGCGCCCGCGTTGATGCCGGGGGTGCGGCGGTGCTACATAGGCGGCCCGGCCATCCGCTGCGACGAGGTTTCCCGTGCCCCCGGCTCCCCCGCTTCTCACGCTCAAGGACATCCACCTGTCGCTGGGCGACAAGGCGCTTTTCACCGGCGTGGAGGTGGCGGTCGGGCGCGGCGACCGCGTCTCGCTGGTCGGCCGCAACGGCTCGGGCAAGTCCACCCTGCTGAAGATCGCCGCCGGCGTCGTGCAGCCGGACGGCGGCGAGGTGTGGGTGCAGCCGGGCATCACCGTCGCCTACCTGCCGCAGGAGCCGGACGTTTCCGGCTTCGCCA
The DNA here is from genome assembly GCF_039523075.1 of Caenispirillum bisanense. Taxonomy (NCBI): domain Bacteria; kingdom Pseudomonadati; phylum Pseudomonadota; class Alphaproteobacteria; order Rhodospirillales; family Novispirillaceae; genus Caenispirillum; species Caenispirillum bisanense. Next base: position 36,822 of record NZ_BAAAEP010000041.1, on the reverse strand, counting down.
CCGTCCATGACTATGTCGCCGCCGGCCTGTCGGCGGCCCATGCGGACGACCTGCACAAGGTCGACATCCTGCTGGATGCGGTCGGCCTGACGCCGGACATGGACCCGTCCACCCTGTCCGGCGGCGAGGGGCGGCGGGCGGCCATCGCCCGGCTGTTCGTTTCCGGCGCCGACATCCTGCTGCTGGACGAGCCCACCAACCACCTGGACCTGCCGACCATCCAGTGGCTGGAAGAGGAACTGCTGAAGTTCCGCGGCGGCCTCGTGCTCATCAGCCACGACCGCGCCTTCCTCAACCGCCTGACCAACACCACCTTCTGGCTCGACCGCGGCGTCGTGCGCCGCAACGACGCCGGCTTCCGGGACTTCGACCGCTGGTCGGAGGAAGAGATGGCGCGCGAGGCGGCGGAACTGGAAAAGCTCGACAAGCTGATCGCCGAGGAAGCGGTCTGGGCTCACCGCACCCTGCCCGCCCGCCGGCGCCGCAACATGGGCCGCCTCAACCGGCTGGAAAGCCTGCGCCAGGAACGCGCCCAGAGCCTCGCCCGCACCGGCTCCGTCACCATGGAGGCGGAAACCGGCCAGGCCTCCGGCAAGCTGGTGATCGAGGCGGAGGGCGTCGCCAAGCGGTTCGGCGACCGCACCATCCTGCGCGACTTCCGCATCCGTGTCCTGCGCGGCGACAAGATCGGCATCGTCGGCCCCAATGGCGCCGGCAAGTCCACCCTGCTGAAGATCCTCACCGGCCAGCTGGATGCCGACGAAGGGCGCGTGCGGCTCGGCACCAACCTCAGCATGGTCTACCTGGACCAGCGGCGCAGCACGCTCGACCTCGACAAGACCATCTGGGACACCCTGGCCGACAGCGGCGGCGACCACATCAACGTGCGCGGCACGCCGCGCCACGTGGTCGGCTACATGAAGGACTTCCTGTTCGACGCCACCCAGGCCCGCAGCCCCGTCTCCAGCCTGTCGGGCGGCGAGCGCAACCGCCTGCTGCTGGCCAAGACCCTGGCGCGGCCCAGCAACTTCCTGGTGCTCGACGAGCCGACCAACGACCTCGACATGGATACGCTCGACCTGCTGCAGGAAGTGCTGTCCGAGTACGACGGCACGCTGCTGATCGTCAGCCACGACCGCGACTTCCTCGACCGCGTGGTGACCTCCACCATCCTGGTGCCGGGCGACGGCACCGCCATCGAATACGCCGGCGGCTACACCGACATGATGGCCCAGCGCGGCGGCGCCGCGCCGGTGGCGGAGGATCGGCAGAAACCCGCCGACAAGGCCACGCCCGCCCCCAAGGCGGCGGCGGAAAAGCCCAAGCCCCGCACCGCCAAGCTCAGCTACAAGCAGCAGCGCGACCTGGAACTGCTGCCGAAGCAGATCGAGGAGTTGACGGCCAAGGTGGAGACGCTGAACACCCGCCTCACCGAAGGCGACCTCTATCAGCGCGACCCGGCCGCCTTCCAGAAGACCGCCGAAGCCCTGGACGCCGCCCGCAGCGACCTGGAACAGGCGGAGGAACGCTGGCTGGAACTGGAGATGCTGCGCGAGGAAATCGAGTCCGGCGGCTGACGCACACAGCCCCGGCGACCATTGGGGCCGCCGGGGCTGTGCTTGGTCAGACGCGACGGCGCCGTCGTCAGGTGGTGTGCTGCTTGGTGCAGGCCGCGATGGCCGGGTTGGCGGCCACGAAGGTGGCGACCGTGACGGCCAGCGCCAGGGCGCCGAGATACAGGCTGGTGAGGCGATGCTTCATGTCGTCGTCTCCCGTTTCCGTGCTGGGGGTGCGCCCGGCGCCGGATCTCCGGCCGCCGCGCGCGCCTTAAGAGTCGGGACGGCAGCGGGCGCCGTCAAGGCGCCGGCGCGCAGGTTTCGTTCACATTTCGCGGCGCCGGTATGGAAAACGTTGCGCGTCAACGCCTTCGCAGGATGTGAAAGACATAGGAACAGCTGTTGGCGGAGGCGGCGAAGACCTCGATCTCGCGCATCTGTTCGGCCACCACCGCCATCAGCGCCGGATCGTGCTCCGCCGCCGGCATCAACTCCTGGCAGCGCTGCCGCAGCGGCGTGTAGTAGTCGGGCCACCAGTCGCCCGGCGCCATCACCCAGCGATCCACCGGCTGATAGCCGAGGCCGACCGCCGTGCGCTCGTTGGCCTCGGGCGTCGTCATGGCGGGATAGGCCTCGGCCCAGAACTCCTGCGTCTCCTTGGGGCGGGCCTCGGGCGGCACCAGCCACGCCAATTCGCTCACCACCACCAGGCCGCCCGGCTTCAGCACCCGCCGCCACAGCGCCAGCGCATCGCCGAAGCCGATGGCATAGGCCGAGCCCTCCGACCAGATCAGGTCGACGCTGTCCGCCGGGTCGGACAGCTGGCGCATGTCCTCCCGCCGGGTGCGGATCAGTTCCGCCAGCCCGCGCCGGCCGGCCGCCGCTTCCAGCTGGCGCAGGAAGGGGGCGTGCAGGTCGACGCCGGTGACCACCGTGCGCAGCGTCTCCGCCACCACCAGCGTCTGGCCGCCAGGACCGCAGCCGAGATCGAGCACCACCGGCCGCTCCGGCAGCGGCGGCAGGCGGCGCAGGGCGTCGCGGGTGGTGGCGTCGGTGCCCGGTCCTTCGCGGCGCAGGCCCTGGTGGAGCACGAAGAACGGGTCGTCGGCGGGGATCATGGCATCAGCCGCCGGAGCCCTTGGGCTTGGCCTCGCCGCCGTCGTAGCGGGGGCGGCCTTCCTCCATCTCGGTCAGCGGCCGCACCTCCACCATGGAGCGGGCGGAGCGCAGCACCAGGTTCTGGTAGTCGCGGGTGCCGGCCGCCTTCCAGGCGATCTCGTCATCGCTGAGGTCGCGCAGGATCTTCGCCGGGATGCCGGCGGCCAGGGTGCGGGCGGGGATTTCCTGCCCGGCCTTGACGAAGGCGCAGGCGGCGACGATGGCGCCCTCGCCCACCACGGCGCCGTCCATGACCACGCAGTTCATGCCGACCAGGGCGTTGCGCGACACCCGGCAGCCGTGCAGCACGGCGCCGTGACCGATATGGCCGTCGACCTCGATCACCGTGTCGGTGCCGGGGAAGCCGTGCATGGTGCAGTTGTCCTGCAGGTTGGCGCCGTCCTCCATGATCAGGCGGCCGAAATCGCCGCGCATGGAGGCGCCGGGGCCGACATAGCAGCGCGGCCCGACGATGACGTCGCCGATGAGCACGGCGGTGGGGTGGACATAGGCGCTGGGGTGGACGACCGGGATCACCCCGTCAATGGCGTAAAAGGGCACGGAAGGACGCCTCCTGCTGCATGTTCTTATGGTTGTGCAGCACGAGGGTAGCGAAGCCCTGCCGAGGCCCGCAAGGGGTCATCGGGCGGGGATGCCGCCGCCGCCCGTCACGGCGGTCGTCATCGCTCGCCGCCGCCGTCGGCCCCGGTGTCCGGCAGGGCGGGCGCCGCCGCCAGATCGCAGGCGCCGATGTCGTAGCCCTGGCGGCGCAGGAAATCCGCGAGCGCAGCCACCGACTGGCAGGCGTCACCGGCGGCCAGGGCGGCATCGTAAAGGGCGGGGTCGCGATGCAGGTCGCGCGCGAAACGCTCCAGTTCCCGGACGCTCATGACCAGCCTCCCGCCGCTGCGCCGCCTTCCGGTCCTCCCCGGCGGCGGCATCTCCCCAGTCATCCTGATGGTATTCCCGACCGGGGCCGCTGCCTACCCCGTCCTGGAGCACGAATGTGAACGGCGGTTCACCCCTGTGAACGCGGCGGCCAAACCCGACCTTCCTGCTTAACCATCGTCGGCGGGTCGGGTAGACTGGAGGCTCCATCCGGCCGCGAGGAGGTGACGGCATGGCGGTCCACGGCAGCGTCTGCATCATCGGCAGCGGCCCGACCGGGCTGTATGCGGCGGAGGAAATCCGGCGCCAGGCTCCCCTGGTGACCGTCGACGTCATCGACCGCCTGCCCACCCCCTACGGACTGGTGCGCGGCGGCGTCGCGCCCGACCACCAGAAGACCAAGAGCGTCGTGCGGCAGTTCGAACCGCTGTTCACCAGCCATGGCGTCCGCTTCGTCGGCAACGTGCGGGTGGGGGAGGATGTCGACCTGACCGAACTGCGGCGGCTGTACGATGCCGTGGTGCTGGCGGTCGGCGCCGCCGGCGACCGCCGCCTGAACGTGCCCGGAGAGGATCTGCCCGGCGTCTACGGGTCCGCCGCCTTCGTCGGCTGGTACAACGGCCATCCCGACTGGGCCCGCCTCGCCCCGCGCATCCCCGGTCCGCGGGTGGCGGTGATCGGCAACGGCAACGTGGCGCTGGATGTGGCGCGCATCCTGGCGCTGACGCCGGGCGAGATGGCGGTGACCGACCTCGCCCGCCCGGCCGCCGAGGCCATCGCCGCCTCGCCGCTGACCGACATCTACCTGCTCGGCCGCCGCGGCCCGCTGGAGGCGCAGTTCACCTCCGCCGAGCTGCGCGAGATGGGGGAACTGTCCGGCGCCCGGCCGGTGGTGCAGGCCGCCGACCTGCCGGCCGATGTGCCCGCGGCCATCGACCCGCGCGATGCCCGCCGCGTGAAGCGCAACCTGGACATCCTGCGCGGTTTCGCCGACGCGACAGCGGCGGCGGCGGCGGATGATCCGCGGGTGCGCGTCCACTTCCTGTTCCGCCACGCCCCGCGTGCCATCCTGGGCAATGTGGTGGAAGGCGTCACCGGCCTGCTGGCGGAGCGGACGCCGACGGCCCTGTCCGGCGCCGGGGGAGCGCGGCCGTCAGGCCAGACCACCACCAGCCTTGCCGTCGGTACCGTCGTCACCTGCATCGGCTACCGCGCCACGCCCTTCCCCGGTCTGCCGCTCGACGACGAGCGCGGCGTCATCGCCAATGTGGACGGGGTGGTGGAGCCGGGGCTGTTCGTGGCCGGCTGGGCCCGGCACGGACCGCGCGGCGTCATCGGCGCCAACCGGGCCAGCGCCCGCGAGGCGGCGGAGCAGGCCCTCGCCTACCTGCGCACCGTCGACACGCCGCGCCCCGGCGGCAGCGAACTGGAACGGCTGCTGCAGGCGCGCGGCTTCCGGGTGGTGGATTTCGCCGGCTGGCAGCAGATCGACGCGGCGGAACGGGCGGCCGGCGACGGCACCCGCCCGCGCGACAAGTTCATCCGCATCGACGACATGCTGGCGGTGGTGGAACAGGCCGCCGCCATTACGGAGGCGGGGACGGTCGAGGCAACGCCAGAGGGGACCGGCACCAGGACGGAATCGCTGGGGCCGGTCCCTTCCGGCTGAGGGCTACGAGGACGGCCTCAGCCGGTCGGCGGCAGCTTGACCAGCGAGCACCAGAAATCCTCGATGCCGCGCACCACGTCGATGAAGCGGTCGAAGTCCACCGGCTTGACGATGTAGCAGTTGGCATGCAGCTCGTAGGAACGGGAGATGTCCGTCTCCGCCTGGCTGGTGGTCAGTACGATCACCGGAATGCGGCGCAGGTGAGGGTCTTCCTTGATCTCGGCCAGCACCTCGCGCCCGTCCTTGCGCGGCAGGTTGAGATCGAGCAGCACGAGGTCGGGCCGCGGCACTTCGCCATAGGGCGACTCGCGGCGCAGGAAGGACATGGCCTCTATGCCGTCCTGCACCACATGCAGCTGAGTCGGGATGTTGCCTTCCTTGAAGGCTTCCGCGGCGAGGCGGGCATCACCCGGGTTATCCTCGACCAGCAGGATTTCCATGGTCCCCACCACGTTGCCGTTGAGCGCCATACCCCTCGTCACTCCGATTCCGAAACGGTGTTTTTTGTTGCGGACGGCTCATCCCGCCCGAAAGCAGATAATGTCGCATACTTCCCGTCTCACAACCAGTGGTCATCCGGCTACGACCTTGGTCGGAGCCGGCGGCTGCCCCTCGTAGAAACGGTACCGGTTCTTGCCGGCGCGCTTGGCGGCATACATGGCTTGGTCCGCCGCCCGCACCAGATCCTCGGCGCTGGTGGCGTCGGCCGGGTAGACGGCGATGCCCACCGATGCCGACACATGCGCCTCGCCGGCCGACAGGGCATAGGGCTGGGCGACGGCGGAAACAATCTTTTCCGCCACCCGGGCGGCGTCCTGGGTTTCGCGCACTTCCGTCAGCACCACGGTGAACTCGTCGCCGCCGAGGCGCGCCACCTCGTCGGACACGCGCACCGACCCGCGCAGGCGCCGCGCCACTTCCTTCAACAGTTCGTCGCCGACGGCGTGATCCCAGCGGTCGTTGACGTCCTTGAAGCCGTCCAGGTCGATGAACAGCACGGCGCAGGAGCGTTCCAGCGAGCCCGCCCGCTCGATGCTGTCATCAAGCACATGCATGAACAGCTGGCGGTTGGCGAGGCCGGTGAGCGGATCGCGGGTCGCCTGCCGCAGCAGTTCTGTTTCCGCCTTCTTGCGGTGGGTGATGTCGGACATGATGGCGACATAGCCGGTGATGCCGCCCTGCTCGTCCGCCACCGCGTTGATGCGCAGCCATTCGGGGTAGACTTCGCCGTTCTTGCGGCGGTTCCAGATCTCGCCTTCCCAGGCGCCCTGTTCGTCCAGCGACCGCCACAGGTCGTCGTAGAACTCGGGGTCGTGGACGCCCGAGGACAGCACCAGCGGCTTGTGGCCCACCACCTCGTCGGCGACGTAGCCGGTGACGCGGGTGAACGCCGGGTTGACGCGAATCACCCGCCAGCCGGCGTCCATCACCATGATGCCGGTGTCGGTGCAGTTGAAGGCGGCTTCGGCCAGCAGCAGCTGCTTGCGGGTGCGGTGGCGCTCCATGGCGTAGAGGATGGAGCGCTTCAGCAGCATGCCGTCGGCGCGGCCCTTGACCAGGTAGTCCTGGGCGCCGGACTGCAGCGCCGCCAGGGCCACTTCCTCGTTGTCGAGGCCGGACAGGATGACGATGGGAATGTCGGGGCCGGACCGCCGCAGGCCGTTCACCGTGTCCAGGCCGTGGCTGTCGGGCAGCGAGAGGTCGAGCAGGACGGCGGCGAACTCCTCCTGCTTCACCAGTTCGCAGGCGTCGGCCAGGCGTTCCACATGCGTCAGGTGGAATTCCGCCCCGGCTTCCTCGGCCAGCAGAACCTGGATCAATCGGGCATCGCCCGGATTGTCCTCGACCAACAGGATGTTCGTCCCCTTAGGCACCACGGCCCTTCCCCACTGCATGGATGCGGGATGCTGCCGGCCCCCGAAGACCACATGCCCCGCCCCCGAAAGTCCCGCAACCGCAACACCCTACCCGCAGTTGCCGCACACCGCAAATGGATAGGATGGCCTATGCGGGACGGTCGGGCGCATTATACCATGGTTCAGCCACCCGTTGGGGCGCTTCATGCGGCCGCCACGGTGATGTCCGGGTAGGCCTCGGCCAGCGCCTGCAGGGTACGATCCAGGCGGTCCTCCAGTTGCGGCGCCAGCGCCCGCGCGGCGGCGGTGTCGCCGCTGCGGCAGGCGGCTTCCACCCGTTCGGCCAGGGCGCCCAGCCACAGGAACCCGAAGTTGACCGAGGTGGACTTGAGATCGTGGGCGGCGCGGATGACCTCCGGCAGCGCCGGGTCGGCGTCGGCGCCGGCCAGCATCTCCACCTGCCGCCGCGCCTGGCCGACGTACTCGCGCAGCAGTTCCGTCATGTAATCGAGCCCCAGCTGGCTTTCGAGCGACCGTAGCGTCTCGGGCTCCAGCACCACCGCCGACTCGTCCGGCGCCGGCAGCGCCGGGTGCGCCGACGACCCCAGGGCCGGCCCTGCCGCTGCCGCTGCCGCAGCCGCAGCAGCCGCAGCAGCCATCGCTCCCGGCCCCATGCCGGCCTCGGTCGCCGTCGCCGGGCGGCCGCTGCACAGGGCGGTGGCGCGGCGCACGGTATCGCGCAGCACCTGTTCCATGTGGTCGGGGTCGACGGGCTTGGAGAGGTAGGCGTCCATGCCGGCGGCGCGGCAGCGGTCCTCCTCCCCCCGCAGGGCGCTGGCGGTCAGCGCCACCACCGGCACCTGACCGCGTCCGTCGGGCAACGCGCGGATTCGCCGCGTCGCCTCGTAGCCGTCCATGCCCGGCATGTTGACGTCCATCAGCACCACGTCGAAGCCGCCGCGCCCGGCCTGGGCCACCGCCTCGTAGCCGTCGCAGGCGACCGTCACCCGATGGCCGCGGCGCTCCAGGAAAGCGGTGGCGACCTTGCGGTTGACCACGTTGTCCTCCGCCACCAGCACATGCAGGGGCGCCGCGCCGTCGGCCTCCGGCGCATCCTCCGGCGCCTCCGGCGGCGGCAGGGCCACGGCTTCGCTGCCGGGGTGCAGCGGCACCTCGAACCAGAAGGTGCTGCCCTTGCCCTCCAGGCTCAGCACGCCGATGCGGCCGCCCATCAGGTCCACCAGCCGCTGGCAGATGGCGAGCCCGAGGCCGGTGCCGCCGTAGCGACGCGCGATGGAGCTGTCGGCCTGGCTGAAGGCGCTGAACAGCCGCTGGCAAGCCTCCGGCGGAATGCCGATGCCGGTATCGGACACCTCGAACCGGATGCCGGCGGCGCCCTCGGGCAGACCCGGCAGCCCGAAGGTGCGGCCGATGCGGACGATCACCTCGCCCCGCTCGGTGAACTTGATGGCGTTGCTGATGAGGTTGAGCAGCACCTGCCGCAGCCGCGGCGCATCGCCCACCAGCACCGGCGGCACGTCGTCGTCGGCGCGCAGGCCGAGCACCAGCCCCTTCTCCCGCGCCCGTCCCTCCAGCAGGTTGACGACGCTGCCGGTCAGGCGGGCGGCATCGAACGGCACCTCGTCCAGCTGCATGCGCCCGGCCTCCAGCTTGGACAGGTCGAGCACGTCGTTGAGGATGGCCATCAGCGCTTCGTCGGAATAGCGGATGGTTTCCGCCCAGTCGCGCTGTTCCTCGCTGAGCGGGCTTTCCAGCAGCAGCCGCACCATGCCGAGGATGCCGTTCATGGGGGTGCGGATCTCGTGGCTCATCACCGCCACGAACTCCGACTTGGCGCGGGCCGCCGCCTCGGCATGTTCCTTGGCGAGGCGCAGCGCCTCCTCCGCCTGCTTGCGGGTGGAGATGTCGTAGAGCCAGATCAGCAGGGCGTAATCGTTCTCGTACTGGATCGGCTGCATGGACAGCAGCGACCAGAACGGTTCGCCGTCGGCGTGGCGCAGCAGCACCTCGCGGTCGCGCACCTCGCCGCCGCGCGCCACCACCCGCACCAGGGCGTCGCGGTCGGCGATGTCGGCATACATGTCCTGGGCGCGGCGGCTCGGGATTTCCTCCACCGCGATGCCGGTCATCTCCGCCAGGCGGGAGTTGCCGAACAGCAGCGTGCCGTCCAGCCGCGACATGGCGACACCAACCGGACTGGTCTCCAGGATGGTGCGCAGGCGCTTTTCGTTTTCGCGCAGCTCCCCTTCCACCCGCTTGCGCTCGCGGGCATAGGCGATGGCGCGCTCCAGCAACTCGCCGCGCACCTGCCCCTTGATGAGGAAGTCCTGGGCGCCGGTCTGCACCGCCTGCAGGCCGATGTGGGGGTCGTCCAGGCCGGTCAGCACCACCACCGGCAGGTCGCTCGCCGCCTCAATGAACCGCCGCACGGTGTCGATGCCGCGGCTGTCGGGCAGGCCCATGTCCAGCAGGGCGATGTCGAACGGCCGTTCCGCCACCAGGGCAAGGCCCTCGGCCAGGGTTTCGGCACCCGAAACCTCATAGACGCCGGGTGCCGCGTCCTCCAGTTCGAACTGGACCAGCGCGGCATCGGACGGGTTGTCGTCGATGACCAGAACCTTGCAGACCGCCAACAGGCAATGCTCCCCCACGGCCCGCCCCGCGCATCCCGACGGAGAGGCCGGCAAAACCGGAGGCCGCAGTTTACTCCACTTCGTTCTGCCTACAAAGCCGCACGAAATCCACCCCGGCGGCAAAACGTTTCGGCCATCGCGGCGGCTCAGGCGTTGTCGGGGCAGACCGCTGAGGATCATGAACGACACAGGAGACGGCAGCGCATGTGCGGCATTTGCGGCGAGATCCGGTTCGACCACGGTGCGGCGGACGCCACGGCAGTGGCCCGCATGGCAGGGCGGATGCAGGACCGCGGCCCCGATGCCGCCGGCCTGTTCGCCCAGGGCCGCGTCGCCTTCGGCCACCGCCGCCTGAAGATCATCGACCTGTCGGACAGCGCCCAGCAGCCCATGGTCGACCCCGATCTCGGGCTCGCCATCGTCTTCAACGGCTGCATCTACAACTATCCCGAGCTGCGCGGCGAGCTGGAGGCCAAGGGCTACCGCTTCTTCAGCCACGGCGACACGGAAGTAATCCTGAAGGCCTTCCACGCCTGGGGCGCCGACTGCGTCACCCGCTTCCACGGCATGTTCGCCTTCGCCATCTGGGAACGGGACGGCGGCCGCGTCACCTTCGCCCGCGACCGTCTGGGCATCAAGCCGCTGTATCTGGCAGAGGTGGACGGCGGCCTGCGCTTCGCCTCGTCGCTGCCGGCGCTGCTGGCGGCGGGGCGCGAGGGCATCGACACCGACATCGACCCGGTCGCCCTGCACCACTACATGAGCTTCCACGCCGTGGTGCCGGCGCCGCTGACCATCCTGAAGGGCGTGCGCAAGCTGCCGCCCGCCACCATCCTGACCGTCGAGGCCGACGGCAGCCGCACCAGCCGCCGCTACTGGGATCTGACGGTGGAGCCAGCCGGCGACGATCTCCGCCGCTCGCCGGAGGAATGGCAGGAGATGGTGATGGACGCCCTGCGCCTGGCGGTTCGCCGCCGGCTGGTGGCCGACGTGCCGGTGGGGGTGCTGCTGTCCGGCGGGCTCGATTCCAGCCTCATCGTCGGGCTGCTGGCGGAACAGGGCCAGCACGGGCTCGCCACCTTCTCCGTCGGGTTCGAGGCGGCAGGCGGCGAGAAGGGCGACGAGTTCCAGTATTCCGACATCATCGCCCGCCACTACGGCACCGACCACCACCGCATCTTCGTCGAGAGCAGCCGCCTGCTGGAGACCCTGCCCAAGACCTTCGCCGCCATGAGCGAGCCCATGGTCTCCTACGACAACGTCGGCTTCTACCTGCTCAGCCAGGAGGTCAGCCGGCATGTGCGGGTGGTGCAGTCCGGCCAGGGCGCCGACGAGGTGTTCGGCGGCTATCACTGGTACCCGCCGCTGCTGGACAGCACCGACCCGGTGGCCGATTACGCCCGCGTGTTCTGCGACCGCGGCCAGGAGGAGTACGCGCGGGCGGTCGATCCGCGCTTCGTCGGCGACAACCACAGCCTGGCCTTCATCCGCGACCAGTTCGCCCGCCCCGGCGCCGGCCGGGCGGTGGACAAGGCGCTGCGCATGGACACCACCGTCATGCTGGTGGACGACCCGGTGAAGCGGGTGGACAACATGACCATGGCCTGGGGCCTGGAAGCCCGCGTGCCCTTCCTCGACCACGAACTGGTGGAACTGGCCGGCCGCATTCCCGCCGAGCACAAGGTCCGCGACGGCGGCAAGTGGGTGCTGAAGGAAGCGGCGCGCAAGGTCATCCCGTCGGCGGTGATCGACCGCCCCAAGGGCTACTTCCCGGTGCCGGCGCTCAAGTACATCGAGGGGCCGTACCTGGAGTTCGTGCGCGACCACCTGACCAGCGACGCCGCCCGCTCCCGCGGGCTGTTCAACCCCGACTACGTCGACACCCTGCTGGCGGCGCCCAAGGACCACATCACGCCCCTGCGCGGGTCGAAGCTGTGGCAGGTGGCGCTGCTGGAAATGTGGCTGCAGACCCACGGCCTGTGATGACCGCCGCCGCCCGCTCCGCCGCCGCCCGTTCCGCGCAGAAGGTCTGATCCGCCCATGGCCCGCAAGCAGTCGTCGCCGCCGCAGAACCACCGCCTTGACCGTTTCAGCTCGCCGTCGCTCAAGAACTGGGGCGACATGCCGAAGAACCCCGCCGCCCAGGCCATGGAGCGCGACGTGGTGGTGGAATGCGGCTGGGGCCGCCTGATCTTCGCCCAGACCTTCGAAGATCCCCGCAAGGTGGCCGATGTGCTGCGCCAGGAACGGGCCGGCCAGCGAGACATCGCCTTTTACCTGCGCGACCCGCATGTGGCGCTGGCCCATGCGCCGCAGGACCTGTTCCTCGACCCCAGCCACACCTTCCGCCTGTGGCTCAACCGCTACCGCCCGCCGCGGCGGCGGCCGGCGGGCTTTCACGTCCGCCTGATCCAGACGCCGGCGGAGGCGGAGCAGGTCAACCGCATCTACGTCAGCCGCCGCATGGTGCCCTTCCGCGAGGACTTCCTGTGGGCCAACCGCAACTCGCGGGTGCTGACCGTGCTGGTGGCGGTGGAGGATGCGAGCGGCCGGGTGATCGGCGTCACCACCGGCGTCGACCACTCCCGCGCCTTCACCGACCCGGACAACGGCTCGTCCCTGTGGGCGCTGGCTGTGGACAGCCAGACCGCCCTGCCCGGCGTCGGCGAGGCGCTGGTGCGCCAGCTGGCGGAGCACTACCAGGCGCGCGGGCGGGCGTTCATGGACCTGTCGGTCATGCACACCAACGACAGCGCCATCCGCCTCTACACCAAGCTGGGGTTCGAGCGGGTGCCGGTGTTCACCCTGAAGCACAAGAACTCCATCAACGAGCGCCTGTTCATCGGCCCGGAGCCGGAGGCCAACCTCAACCCCTACGCCCGCATCATCGTCGACGAGGCCCGCCGCCGCGGCATCGGGGTGGAGGTGATCGACGAGGAAGCCAACTACTTCGCCCTCACCTTCGGCGGCCGCTCCATCGTCTGCCGCGAGAGCCTGAGCGAGCTGACCTCGGCCGTCGCCCTGTCGCGCTGCGACGACAAGGCGGTGACCCGCCGCCTGCTCGCCCGCGCCGGCCTGCGGGTGCCCAAGCAGCGCCGCGCCGGCAGCGCCGACGACAACGCCGAGTTCCTCGCCTCCTGCGGCCGCATCGTGGTCAAGCCGGCGCGCGGCGAGCAGGGCCAGGGCATTTCCGTCGACATCCGCGACGAAGCCGCCATGGCCGCCGCCATCAAGGCCGCCCGCCGCGTCTGCGACACCGTGCTGCTGGAGGAATTCTGCGAGGGCGAGGACCTGCGCATCATCGTCATCGACAGCAAGGTGGTGGCCGGCGCCGTGCGCAAGCCGGCCTGCATCGTCGGCAACGGCCGCAACACGGTGCGCGAGCTGATCGAGGCGCAAAGCCGCCGCCGTGCCGCCGCCACCGGCGGCGAAAGCCGCATCCCGCTGGATGCCGAGACCGAACGCTGCCTCGGCCTGGAGGGCATCGCCTGGGACGACGTGCCGGCGGACGGCCGCCAGATCAACGTCCGCAAGACCGCCAACCTGCACACCGGCGGCACCATCCACGACGTCACCGACCGCCTGCACCACGCCCTGGTGGAAGCCGCCGTGCTGGCGGCGCGGGCGCTGGACATCCCGGTGGTCGGGTTCGACTTCCTGGTGCCCGATGTCAGCGGTCCCGACTACGTCATCATCGAGGCCAACGAGCGCCCCGGCCTCGCCAACCATGAGCCGCAGCCGACGGCGGAGCGTTTCATCGACCTGCTGTTCCCGCAGACCCGCTTCGCGCCCATCGGCGACCGTAGCGACCACCGACCAGGAGGAGCCTGAGCCTTGCGACGCCTGGACGTCGATACCGACTATCTGCAGCGGGTGCTGCTGCGCCTGCTCAACACGCCCTCGCCCACCGGCATGACCGACGTGATCGTGCATGTGGTGTGCGAGGAACTGGAAGCCCTCGGCATTCCTTACGAACTGACGCGCCGGGGGGCCATCCGCGCCAACCTGTCGGGCACCCGCTACAGCCCCGACCGCGCCATCATCGGCCACATCGATACCCTGGGGGCCATCGTCAAGCGGCTGAAGGACAACGGCCGGGTGTCCATGGCGATGATCGGCCACTGGTCGGCCCGCTTCGCCGAGGGCGCCCGCTGCACCCTCTACTGCGACGACGGCAAGACCTTCCGCGGCACTATCCTGCCGCTGAAGGCGTCCGGCCACGTCTACAACGAGGAAATCGACACCCAGCCGTCGTGCTGGGAGAACCTGGAAGTGCGCATCGACGAGGTCTGCCACAGTCTGAAGGATCTGCAATCCCTCGGCATCAACGTCGGCGACCATGTTTCCATCGACGCGGCGCCGGAGATCACCGCCAACGGCTTCATCAACTCCCGCCATCTGGACGACAAGGCCGGCGTCGCCGCCATCCTGGCCGCCGCCAAGGCGGTGAAGGACGAGGGCGTGGAACTGCCGGTGGACTGCCACCTGCTGTTCACCATCTCGGAGGAAGTGGGCGTCGGCGCCTCCCACGTCCTGCACGGCGACGTGGCGGAGATGGTGTCGGTGGACAACGGCACCATCGCGCCGCTGCAGAACACCAGCGAGTACGGCGCCACCATCACCATGCAGGACATGTCGGGGCCGTTCGACTGGCACCTGACGCGGCGGCTGATCGACATCTGCCGCAAGTTCGGCATTGAGCACACGCGCGACGTCTTCCGCTACTACCGCTCCGACGCTGCCTCGGCGCTGGAGGCAGGCAACGACATCCGCACGGCGCTGGTGTGCTTCGCGGTCGACGGCAGCCACGGCTGGGAACGCACCCACATCCGCAGCCTGGAGGCGGTGGCCAGGCTGCTGTCGCTGTACATGCAGAGCGACCCGTCGTTCAAGCGCGACCGCAAGGCCATCGGCCCCAAGGCCGACTTCCCGAAACAGCAGATGCAGTACGACACCGGGGCGGAGTAGAGTTGCGGCCATGACGACCGAACGGGACAACATGCTGGCCGGCCGGCCCTACCGCGCCGGTGACCCGGAACTGGTGGCGATGCGCCGGCGGGCGCAGCTGCTGCTGAAGGAATACAACACCACCACCCTCGCCGACGGCCGCCAGCGCCGCGCCATCCTGGCCGACCTGCTGGGGGCCTGCGGCGACGAGGTGGCCATCCGGGCGCCGTTCTACTGCGACTACGGCGCCCACATCCGCATCGGCAGCGGCGTGTTCCTCAACTTCGGCTGCGTGCTGCTGGACGTCTGCCCCATCACCATCGGCGACGGCACCCAGATCGGCCCGCAGGTGCAGATCTACGCCGCCGACCACCCCCGCGACCCGGACCAGCGCCGCCAGGGGCTCGAACTGGGGCAGCCGGTGACCATCGGCCGCAACGTGTGGATCGGCGGCCTCGCCATCCTGCTGCCGGGGGTGACGGTGGGCGACGGCGCCATCGTCGGCGCCGGCTCGGTGGTGACCCGCGACGTGCCCGCCGGCACCACCGTGGCCGGCAATCCGGCGCGGGTGATCGCGCCGCCGCCGCCTCAGCCCTGACGACGACGGCCGGAGGCGCGGCCGACCAGCGTCCACACCAGCGGCAGCAGGCAGGTGGCGAGGGCGATCTTCACCGCCTCCGCCGGCACGAAGGGCACCACCCCGACCTCCAGCGCCCGCTCCCACCCGACCAGCGCCGACAGCCGCAGCCAGCCGAGGCCGATGATGACGGCGATGCCGGCGGTCATGCCGAGGCCGGCGGTGAACAGGCGGCGGTCCCAGCCGCGGTCGGCCAGGGCGCCCACCAGCGCGGCGGCGGCCAGGAACCCGGCCAGATAGCCGCCGGTGGGCCCGATCATGTAGGACAGGCCGAGGCCGCGTTCCGGCGTGCCGGCGAACACCGGCAGGCCCGCCGCCCCCAGCGCCAGATAGGCGCCGACCGTCACCATCCCGAGGCGGCAGCCGTAGCACGCCGCCACCAGCAGCACGCACAGGGTCTGCAGCGTTACCGGCACCGGCCACGCCGGCACCCGCACCTTGGAGGCCGCCACCAGCAGCAGCACCCCCACCACGGTCAGCACCAGCGTCCGCCACCACGGCCGCGCCGCCGCCGGCCACAGGCGGGAGGCAAGGCAGGCCGGAACGGAGGCGGCAGCAGGCATCGGACCCCACGGTCGGAAGGACACTCTCCGTCCGGCATAGCGCAGGGGGCGGCGGCGGTAAAGAAAACCTCGACCGCTTATCCGTCCGGTGGGGGTGTCAGGGGGCGGCGACCCGACCTTGGTCGGCGGCACTGGCGCTCTGTTCGGCGGCGAACTGCAACTGGTAGAGGCGGGCATAGGCGCCTTCGCGCGCCAGCAGTTCGGCGTGGGTGCCGCTCTCGATCACCCGGCCGTGGTCGATGACGTGGATGAGGTCGGCATTGACCACCGTCGACAGCCGGTGGGCGATGACCAGGGTGGTGCGGCCCTTCATCAGCTCGTCCAGCGCCTGCTGCACCTGCCGCTCGCTTTCGGTGTCGAGCGCGCTGGTGGCCTCGTCCAGCAGCAGGATGGGGGCGTTCTTCAGCATGGCGCGGGCGATGGCGAGGCGCTGCCGCTGACCGCCGGACAGCTTCAGGCCGCGCTCGCCGACGATGGTGTCGTAGCCGTGGGGCAGCCGCTCGATGAACTCGTGGGCGGCGGCGTGGCGGGCGGCGGCCTCGATCTCGTCGCGGCCGGCGCCGGGGCGGCCGTAGGCGATGTTGTTGGCGACCGTGTCGTCGAACAGCACCACTTCCTGGCTCACCAGCGCCACGGCATCGCGCAGGGAGGCGAGCGTCACGTCGCGCACGTCGCTGCCGTCGATCAGCACCCGCCCGGCGGAGACGTCGTAGAACCGCGGGATCAGGTTCATCACCGTCGACTTGCCGGCGCCCGACGGGCCGACCAGCGCCACCGTGCTGCCGGCCGGCACCTCCAGGCTGAGGTCGCGCAGGGCCGGGCGTTCGTCTTCATCGGCGGCGTCGTAGCGGAAGGTCACGCCCTCCAGCCGCACCGCCCCGCCGGCCAGCAGCAGCGGCGCGGCGCCGGGGCGGTCGGCGATGGTCGGGCGGGTGTCGAGCACGTCGAACAGCCGCTGCGCCGCCGCCAGACCTTCCTGCACGGTGGCGTTGAGGCGGGCCAGCGACTTCATGGGCTGATAGGCCATCATCAGCGCGGTGATGAAGGAGAAGAAGGCGCCGGTGGTGGTCACACCCTCGATGACGCGATAGCCGCCGTAGACGATCACCACCGTCACCGCCATGCCGCCGAGCGTCTCCATCACCGGGCTGGAGGCGGCGCGGGTCAGGGCGGCCTTCTGGGTCAGGCGGTAGACCTCCTCGGTCAGGTGGGCCACCCGCTCCCGCTCGGTCCGCTCCATGCGGTAGGCTTTCACCATGCGGATGCCGGCGAAGGACTGCTCCAGGATGGTGTTGAACAGGCCCATCTGCTCCTGGGTGTTCACCGACACCTTGCGCATGCGGCGGCCCAGGCGGGCGATGGGGTAGATGGCGATGGGGAAGACGAAGAAGGCCACCGTCGCCAGCAGCCAGTCCTGGTAGAACATCACCGCCACCAGGGCGACCGCCGTCAGCGCGTCCTTGCCGAAGCCGGTGATGGCGTTGGAGACCGCCGCCCGCAGCATGTTGACGTCGACCAGGAAGCGCGACACCAGCGAGCCGGTCTTGTGGCGCTGGAAGAAGGCGACATCCATCACCGTCAGGTGGGCATAAAGGCGGTTCTGCAGGTCGGCGATCACCCGCAGGCCGACATGGCTCATCAGGCCGGACTGAGCATAATCGGCCATGCCCTTGATGGCGAAGGTCGCCAGCACCGCCAGCGCTACCGGCCACAGCATGGCCTGGTTCTTGGCGGTGAACACCTTGTCCACCACCGGCTCCATCAGCCAGGCGGTGAGGCCCTGCATGGAGGCGGCGACGCCCATGCACAGCACGGCCAGCGCGATGCGCCCGGCATAGGGCTTCACGGCCTCGCGCAGCAGGCGGCCGAACAGGGCACGGGTGGAGTACTTCTTGTCAGACGCCAAGGCGGGTTCCAGACGACGGCCGCAACGGCCCGTTTTCTACCGCCTTACGCCGCGCCGGTAAACCCGTTTGCCGCTACAGCGTGTAGCACAGGCACCAGAAATGCGGCCCGAGGTCCAGTTTCACCCGCTGGGCGTCGGGGGCGAGATCGCGCAGCCGGCGGCGCACGGCGGCATCGTCGCCGCCGCTGGCCTCGCGCTCGTCCACCAGCACCACCTGGGCGCCGGGGCCGAGGCGGCGGTGCACCGCCGCCAGCACGGCCGCCGCCTCCGCCTCGCCGAGGCCGGAGGTCAGCAGGGCGGCGAAGCCGGCGTCGCAGGGGCCGGCCAGCCGCTCCAGCGCCGTCAGGTCGGCGGCGGCGAAGCGCACCCGCCCAGCCGGAAAGCGCCCGCCGGCGGCGGCCTGCCGCACCAGATCAGCGTCATCGTCCACCGCCAGCACCCCCTGCCCCGCCTGGGCCAGATGGCGTGTCCACCAGCCGCTGCCGCAGGCCAGTTCCAGGATGCCGCGACCGGCCAGCAGGCCCTGCACCCGCCCGACCAGTTGCCGCAGTTCCCGCTGCAGGTCGGCGCGGGCGGCCGCTTCCTCCACCCGCTGCGCCCGCCGGCGGGCAGGAGACAGGGCGGATTGCGCCGCAGGAAGCAGCGGCGGCGGCTGCCAGCCGGGTCCGGTGTAGGGGTGGGGCATGGTTCCTCCGCGTGGTCGAAAACCACTTGCCACCACTCTACCCACGGCACATGACAAAACCGTGACAGGGCCTTGAAACTATGGCGAAGATCGGCGGAATCCCTCGACATTCATCCCCTGTTGTCGAGCCGGCGCGGAAGGTGCTTTACGGCCGCCGTCCGCCACGACACAATCGCCGCAGCGTCGACGCGGGTTCTGTATCGCAGGGCCCGGACCGTTGGGGATCTCGCGCCGGGGGAGGCCGTTCGATGGACTATTCTGTCGTCACCCTGAACACCTGGAAATGCGACGGCCTGTACCGCGAGCGCCTGCGGCTGATGGCCGACGGCCTGCGCGCCCTCAGCCCCGATCTGGTGATGCTGCAGGAAGCCTTCGCCACCGAGGACTGCGACGAGCCGGTGGATACCGCCCGCGTCCTCGCCGAGGCCACCGGCATGCACGTCGTCCACCACCCCGGGCGCCGCAAGGAACGCCTGTTCGAGACCCGCACGGTGGTGTCCACCTCCGGCCTCGCCATCCTGTCGCGGCGGCCGATCCTGCGGCACGAGGTGATCGACCTGCCGACCGACCCGCGCGATGGCGAGCGCCATGCCCTCATCGCCGTCATCGCCGGCGACAGCCCCGAGCGACCGGTGGTGGCGGTGACCACCCACCTGTCCCACCTCGCCCGCGCCGATGCCCTGCGGCAGGCGCAGATGGACGCGGCGCTGGATGCGGTGTCGGCCCTGCCGGAAACGCCGGCCGTGGTCTTCCTGGGCGGCGACCTCAACAGCAGCGCCGACAGCGATCTGGTCACCACCCTCGGCCATCGCCACGGGCTGGAGGTGACCAACGCCTATCACGTCGGCGACCTGGACGTCAGCTTCCCCACCCTGGTCAGCGGCCTGCCGAAGCGGGCGGCGACGCGGGACAAGTGCATCGACTTCATCTTCATGCTGACCGCCGCCCACGCCGCCCCCAGCTACCGGCTGGTGACGACCGAGCGGGTGCTCGACAAGCCCGACCCGGAAACCAGCACCTACCCGAGCGATCACACCGGCGTGCGCGCCGTCTTCCGCCGCGTCGCCTGACCGGACCCGTTCACCTCAGCGCAGGCCGGCCCACGGCACGACGCCGATCACCGGCCCGTGCAGGTGCAGCAGCGCGACGTAGAGCAGCAGCCCGCCTGCCACCGGCACCCACCCCGGCCAGGCATCGCGCCAGCGGGCGCGACCGGACCACGGCGCCGCCAGCGGCCAGAACGAGGTGCGGGCGGCCAGCCGCTGCCACTCCTCCGCCCCCAGATCCTTGCGCTTCTTGGCGTCGACGCCGAAGGGCCCGGCGAGGCTGAGCAGCAGGAGCAGGCCGAACAGGATCAGCGACGCCAGATCCTCGTTGGCGATCAGGTGGCCGCCGGCCCACAGGATGAAGGCCCAGATGAGCGGATGGCGGGTGATCGCCGTCACCCCCGGCCGGGCGGGATCAAAGCCGGCGGTGCGCACCGCCACCGACAGCGGGTTGGGCTGCGTCACCGCCGCCACGCCGAGGATGCAGGCGACCGGCATCAGCACCAGCGGCACCCAGGCGGTGGCGGCGGTGTAGTCCCACACCGGGATGTAGGGCGCCTGCGCATAGGCCCAGCCGACCCACACCAGGACGGCGAGGCTCAGCACCGAATAGGCCGCCATGTAGGGCCCGGTGCCGAGGGCGGCGATCAGCCGCCGCCGCAGCGGCCGGGCGGCGGGCAGGCTGTGGGTCAGGAGGAAGGCGGCAACGGCGAGCAGAAGCTGGGTCATGGCGGGTCCGTGCAAGGGGCGCGACGGCCGAACAACGCCCGACCACCATCGCCGGTCAGCCTGCCCGCTGCCTTGACCACGATCAAGGGCCGCTGCGGCGGCTTCGTCCGGCACCGCTGCAACGGCGGGTAACACAGTGTAACGGCGGCATTTTCACCCTCCGCGCCGGGCGCCCGAAGGGCTATCCTGGCGGCATGACCACAACGACCACGACGACGCCCGAACCCCTGCTGCTGGTGGTCGACGACGACCGCGACATCCGCGACCTGCTCGGCCGCTTCCTGGTCCGGCACGGCTTCCGGGTGATGCTGGCCGCCGACGGCGCGGACATGCGCGCCCGCATGGCGGAGGCGGCGCCCGACCTCATCATCCTCGACCTCATGCTGCCGGGCGAGGACGGTCTGTCGCTCTGCCGCGGCCTGCGCGCCGCCGGCGACGGGACGCCCATCGTCATGCTGACCGCCATGGGGGAGGACGTCGACCGCATCGTCGGGCTGGAACTGGGCGCCGACGACTACCTGCCCAAGCCCTTCAACCCGCGCGAACTGGTGGCCCGCATCAAGGCGGTGCTGCGCCGGGCCGGCGACCGCCCGGCCGAGCCCCAGGCGGCGACCGCGGAGGACGCGGCGGGCGGCGTCTACCGCTTCGCCGGCTACACCCTCGACCCCGCCACCCGCGCCTGCACCACCCCCGAGGGGGCGCCGCTGGAGCTGTCGGCCGGCGAATACGACATGCTGCTGGCCTTCCTGGATCATCCCCGCCGGGTGCTGTCGCGCGACCAGCTGCTGGACCTGGCGCGCGGCCGCACCGCCATTCCCTTCGACCGCAGCGTCGACATCCAGGTCAGCCGCCTGCGGCGCAAGATCGAGCCCGACCCCAAGACCCCCACCCTCATCAAGACGGTGCGCGGCGGCGGCTATCTGTTCACGCCGGAGGTGGATCGGCCATGACCAACGCCTCGCGGCGCCGCCTGCGGCTGTGGCCCGACAGCATCACCGGCTGGTTCGTGCTGGTGCTGGCGGCGGTGCTGGTCGTCTCGCACGTGGCGATGATGGCGCTCTATGCCGTCAACCGGGCCGAGGCGCTGGAGGAAGCCGGCCTGCGGCAGGCCGCCGACCGCCTCGCCGCCGCCGCCGACACCATGGCCGCGGCACCGCCGGAGGCGCGGCGCGAGGTGGCGCGGGCCATGGGCGGGCGCGGCTTCCGCCTGCTGCTGTCGCCGCAGCCCATCGTTCAGCCGCGCGTGCTGGGGCCCATCGAGCGCATCATGACCGCGCTGCTGGCCGAACGCCTGCCGGCCGGCAGCGTCACCGCCGTCGGCAAGCTGGAGCCGAGCCAGCTGCCGGCCGGGGGGCCGCCGGGGGGCGGTCCCGGCATGGGCGGGATGCACGCCCGCATGAACGCCGGCCTGCCCCATCTGGCGGCCGGGGTGCAGCTGGGCGACGGCAGCTGGCTGACGGCCGTGGTGGCGCTCGACCGGCCGGACCGCCTGTGGCAGCCGGGCTTCCTGCTGTGGCTCACCGGCCTGACCCTGGTGGTGGCGGCCATCGCCTATGCCGGCGTGCGGCTGGCGGTGCGGCCGCTGCACACGCTTGAGGAAGCGGCCACCCGCCTCGGCCTCGACCCGCGAGCGGAGCCGCTGCCGGAGGCCGGCCCGCGCGAAGTGCGCCGCGCCGCCGCCGCCTTCAACGACATGCAGCGGCGGCTGACCCGGTACGTCGAGGATCGCACCCGCATGCTGGCCGCCATCTCCCACGATCTGCGCACCCCCATCACCCGCCTGCGCCTGCGTGCCGAACTGATGGACGACGAGGCGGAGCGCGACCGCATGCTGGCCGACCTGCACGACATGGAAACCATGATCGCCGCCACCCTCGCCTTCGCCCGCCAGGATGCCCAGGCGCAGGCGGAGCCGGTGACGGCGGTGGACCTGGCGGCGCTGCTGCGCGATGCCGCCGAGGGCCGCCCCACGGTCACCGTCACGGCGCCCGCCGCGCTGCTGCTGCAGGCTCGGCCGACCGGCCTCAAGCGGGTGGTCGCCAACCTGCTCGACAACGCCGTCATGTACGGCGGCAGCGCGGCGGTGACGCTGACGCGCGACGCCGACGCCGACGCGGCGGTGGTGACGGTGGACGATCACGGCCCCGGCATCCCGCCGGCGGAGCGGGAAAAGGTGTTCGCGCCGTTCTACCGCATCGAGGCCTCCCGCTCGCGCGAAACCGGCGGCACCGGCCTCGGCCTGGCGGTGGCGCGCACCATCGTTCATGCCCATGGCGGCACCATCACCCTCGGCGATGCGCCGGGCGGCGGCCTGCGGGTGACCGTGACGCTGCCGCTGTAACGGCCCGTGACGGCACCACTCCGCCGCCTTAGCCTGGGCCGATCACGCCGCAAGCGCCGCCGGACCAGAGCGGCGCCGGCCGAACCGGGAGGACCACCACCGCGATGAACCTCGCGACCCTGCTTCAGCGCGCCGCCGGCGTCGCCGCCGACCGTCCCGCCGTGCAGCACGGCACCACCACCGTCGCCACCTTCGCCGCCCTGGCCGACTCCGCCGCCCGCCTCGCCGGCGGCCTGCGCGGCCTCCTGGGGCTGGCGGAGGGCGAGCGGGTGGCGGTAGCGATGACCAACTGCCCGGAATACGTATGCGTATTGTTCGGCATCTGGCATGGCGGTCTGGCCGCCGTGCCCATGAACGCCAAGCTGCACAGCCTGGAATTCGACTACATGCTGGAGCATTCCGGCGCCCGCGTGGTCTTCGTCAGCGCCGACATGGCGACCACCCTCGGCGCCTGCCCGGCGGTGGCCGACGGGCGGGTGCGGGTGATCGAGGCGGGCTCCGCCGACTGGCGCCGCCTGCTGGCGGCCGAGCCGCTGCCGCTGGTGCCGCGTGGTCAGGATGATCTGGCGTGGCTGTTCTACACCAGCGGCACCACCGGCCGGCCCAAGGGCGCCATGCTCTCCAACCGCAACCTGCTGTGCATGACCGCCTGCTACGCCCTCGACGTCGATGCCGTCACCGCCGCCGACGCGCTGCTGCACGCCGCGCCCATGAGCCACGGCTCCGGCCTCTACATCCTGCCGCATGTGGCCGCCATGGCGCGGCAGGTGATCCCGGAAAGCGGCGGCTTCGAGCCGGACGAGATCCTCGACCTGCTGCCGCACCAGCCGGGCCTGTCGTTCTTCGCCGCCCCCACCATGGTGCATCGCCTGACGCTGGCGCCGCGGGCCGGCAGCGCCGATACCCGCAACCTGAAGACCGTCGTCTACGGCGGTGGCCCCATGTACGTGGCCGACTGCCGGCAGGCCATGGCGGTGTTCGGGCCCAAGCTGGCGCAGATCTACGGCCAGGGCGAAAGCCCCATGACCATCACCGCCCTGAGCAAGACCCTGCACGCCGACACCGCCCACCCCCGCCACGAGGCGCGGCTGGCGTCGGTGGGGGTGCGGCAGACGCTGGTCGAGGTGCGGGTGGGCGACGCCGACGGGCGGCCGCTGCCGGCCGGCGAAACCGGCGAGGTGCTGGTGCGCGGGCCGGCGGTCATGCTCGGCTACTGGCAGAACCCGGAGGCCACCGCCGCCACCGTGCGCGACGGCTGGCTGTTCACCGGCGACATGGGCGCCATGGACGGCGACGGCTTCCTCACCCTCAAGGACCGCAGCAAGGACGTCATCATCTCCGGCGGCAGCAACATCTACCCGCGCGAGGTGGAGGAAGTGCTGCTGACCCATCCGGCGGTGCGCGAGGTCTCGGTCATCGGCCGCCCCCACGCCGACTGGGGCGAGGAAGTGATGGCCTTCGTGGTCAGCGACCCCGCCACCCCCTGCTCGGCGGCGGAGCTTGACGCCCTGTGCCTGCAAACCATTGCACGTTTCAAGCGTCCCAAGCACTATCGCTTCGTTGCCGGGTTGCCCAAGAACAACTACGGCAAGGTTCTGAAGACCGACCTGCGCCGCATGGCCATGGACGACAGCGACGACGGCTCCGCCTGACCGCGGCGACCGCCGGAGACGTGGGGATTGGGAGTGGGGAGTGGGGAGCAAGCCATGAACACTGGCGCCAGCTGGCGGCGGGCGGTGCCCGCGCTGCTGCTCGCCGCTGCCGTCGCGGCGGCGCCCGGCCCGGCTGCCCGACCGGCGGCGGCGGCCGAGGGGGCGGGCCTGTCCGACGGCGTGGTGCGCATCGGCGTGCTCAACGACCGCAGCGGCGTCTATGCCGACATCAGCGGTGCCGGCTCGGTGGAGGCGGCGCGGCTGGCGGTGGAGGACGTCGGCGGCGAGGTGCTGGGCCAGCGCATCGACATCGTGTTCGAGGATCACCGCAACGATCCCGACCGCGCCGCCGCCATCGCCGCCCGCTGGGCCCGCCAGGGGGTGGACGCCATCGCCGACATTCCCAACTCCGGCGCCATGCTGGCGGTGCAGGAGGTGGCGCGCGACAACCGCACCATCGTGCTGGCGGTGGGCGCCGCCGCCAGCAGCTTCACCGGCCGCGACTGCAGCCCCTATGGCTTCCACTGGGCCTTCGACACCTATGCGCTTGCCAAGGGCACGGCCACGGCGCTGGTGCAGGAAGGCGGCCGCACCTGGTACAATCTGGTGGTCGATTACGCCTTCGGCCACGCGCTGAGCGCCGACACCCGCGCCTTCGTGGAGGCGGCGGGCGGCAGCGTCATCGGCGACTCGCTCCACCCCCTCGGCACTCCCGATCTGTCGTCGCTGCTGCTGCAGGCCCAGGCACGCAATGCCGACGTCATCGGGCTGCTGAACGCCGGCGCCGATACCGTGCTGGCGGTGCGCCAGGCCGCCGAGTTCGGCATCACGCCCGGCCGTCAGCGGATGGCGGCCATGCTCATCTTCCTGCAGAACATCCACGACCTGGGGCTGGATGCCGCCCAGGGCCTGATGTTGACCACCGCCTTCTACTGGGACCGGACGGAGGAAACGCGCGCCTGGTCGCAGCGCTTCCACGCCCGCACCGGCCAGATGCCGAGCATGATCCACGCCGGCGTCTATTCCGCCGTGCGGCATTACCTGAAGGCGGTGGAAGCGGCCGGCGGCGACGACCCCGACGCGGTGCAGGCGGCCATGCGCGCCCTGCCCGTCA
Source organism: Caenispirillum bisanense (assembly GCF_039523075.1). Classification (NCBI taxonomy): domain Bacteria; kingdom Pseudomonadati; phylum Pseudomonadota; class Alphaproteobacteria; order Rhodospirillales; family Novispirillaceae; genus Caenispirillum; species Caenispirillum bisanense. Next base: position 11,421 of record NZ_BAAAEP010000041.1, on the reverse strand, counting down.
ACGACGTCTTCGCCACCGACGGCGAGGTGCGCGCCGATGGCCGCATGGTCCACGACATGTACCTGATGCAGGCCAAGAGCCCCGCCGAGTCCACCGGGGAATGGGACTTGCTGCGGCTGGTGCGGGTCATCCCCGGCCGCGAGGCCTTCCGCCCGCTGCGCGAGAGCGACTGCCCGCTCGTCCCGCCGGAGCTGCGAGACCAAGGCCGCAAGGCCCCATGACGAAGGTCATATTACCTTCCGCATAAATGCAGATCCGGCATGCGCATTTTGCATTACTGATTAATGAACGGCTCGGGGCATCCTGCCTGCTCCGGCGGTGACGGGTCTGACCCGCGTCCCCGCCTTGGCCGGTCCTTCCCCCCCTTGCTGTCCGGCCCAGGCGGCGTGTCCCCGATCCCCCATCCGCGACCGGACGCCGTGGCGCCGTCACCGTCGGAGTTTCCCTCAGCCTGTTGAGAGAAGGCAGCCGCCACCTTATTCGGTGGTGGCGCCGACCGGCACCCGGTGCGCCAGTTCCGGCTTGCGCTCGGCGGCCGGTGCGCGGCTGCGGGCGGCCAGTTCCTCGGGCATGCGGGCGCCGTGGCGCCACTCTTCCGGCGGCACCCAGGCGCTCGCCCACAGGCCGAGCTTGCCCTTGCGGGCCTGGGCCTGGGCTTCGGTGTAGCGGTCGTCGGCGGCCAGCGCCCGGCCCTGCAGCACCAGCGCCTCGCCGGCATCGCGGCCGTCGACGAAGCACAGGGCGCCGCCGTCGGATTCGCGCCGGCACTCCACCGGTTTCACCGCCAGGTCGATGATCTTCTGCAGCGCCTGCGCCGCCGCCTCGCCGCAGGGCTCCACCCGCCCGTCGCGCACGCACTGCTGACGCAGGGCGGGGGCGGTGACGCCGCTCAGCTGCAGTTCGGTCCCGGCGACCCGCACCGTCTGGCCGTCCAGCACGGTGATCTCGTGCTTCGAGGCGGTCATGACGGACGACGCCGTGGGCGACGCCGTGGCCGCCCCGGCGGGCGATGCCGGCCCGGCCGTCACCGGCTCTGCGTGGGGGCGCCCGGAAGCGGCGGCCAGCGCGACGCCGCCGAGCAGGGCGGCGATAACAGCAAGGCGGGACAACTTCATGGCATCAACCCTCCGACGCGACATCCTGTCGACTTCTGCCGACACGCTGGCGCCCGGATGTGGCGTCAATGCGTGCATGAATGAGGCGATGTCGTGGCAGCGGCGGCGACTCGCCCCGGCGGACAGCCCGGCGCCGGGCAGGGTTCGTCCCGCTCGATCTGCACCGTGGCGTGCCCGACGCCGAAGCGGCTGCGCAGTTCCTCGTGGATGCGCCGCAGCACCAGGCCATCGTCGCTGCCCGGCCGCACGCGGGCATGCAGGGTGACCAGGTTGCGCTCGGGCGTCAGCATCCAGGCGTGCACGTGGTGCACCTCCTCCACGCCATCCACCGTCCTCGCGATATGGTCCCCAAGGCGGCCGACGTCCAGCCCTTCCGGCGACCCTTCGAGAAGAATGTGGCCGGTGCGCTTCAGCAGCGGCAGGGTGGTGCGCAGGATCAGCAGCGCCACCGCCAGCGACAGGATGGGGTCGATGGGCGTCCAGCCGGTCCACAGGATGACCACCGCCGCCGCCACCGCCGCCACCGACCCCAGCAGGTCGCCCAGCACATGCAGGGCCGCCCCGCGCAGGTTGACGTTGGTACGGTCGCCGCCGTGCAGCACGGCAAAGGCGGCAATGTTGACGACCAGCCCGCCCACCGCCACCGCCAGCATGGTGCCGCCCAGCACAGGCTGCGGCTCCAGCAGCCGCAGCACCGCCTCCACCGTGATCCAGCCGACGATCACCAGCAGCGACAGGGCGTTGACGAAGGCCGCCAGCACCTGGGTGCGGTGCCAGCCGTAGCTGCGGGCCGCATCGGCCGGCCGCCGGGCCAGCCGGAAGGCCACCAGCGCCAGCGCCAGCGAGGCGGCGTCGGTCAGCATGTGGCCGGCATCGGCCAGCAGCGCCAGCGACCCGGACACGATGCCCCCCACCACCTCCGCCACCATGAACGACGCGGTCAGCACCAGCGCGATGGTCACCCGCCGGGCATTGCCGGCATCGGCCGCCGGTTCCAGGGCATCGTGATGATGATGGTGGTGATGGTCGTGGTGGTGATCGTGCATGGTGGTCCGGCTGTGGTTGATGCCGCGCGACGGCGGCGCCGCTGGCGCCTATAGTGGCACCGCCTGCTTCCCGAGTGATAGCGCCGATGACAGCTTCCGACGCCTGCCAGACCGCCGCCCTTGCCGCCCTGCTGGATCGCCTGGCGACGCCGGTGTGGGTCTTCGACCTGCAAACGCTCCGCATGGCCTGGGCGAACGCCGCCGCCCTGCGGCTGTGGCGCGCCGACAGTCTGGAGGCGCTGCGCCGGCGGGACTTCAGCGGCATGTCGGCGGCGGTGGCGGCGCGGCTGGAGGGCTATCGCACCGCCCTCGCGGCCGGCGAGACGCTGGAAGAGGTCTGGACGCTCTACCCCGAGGAAACGCCGCTCACCCTGCACTGCCGCTGCTCGGCGGTGGACTGGCCGCAGGCCGGGCCGGCCATGCTGGTGGAGGCACGGCCCACCGACCCGGAGTCGCTCACCCCCGACCTGCTGCGCGGGGTGGAGATGATGCGCCACACGCCGGCGCCCGCCAGTCTGGTGACGCTCGACGGCCGGGTCATCCAGCGCAACGCCGCCGCCATCGCCCTGTTCGGGCCGCCGGGCGGCTCCTTTGCCGCCACCTTTGCCGATCCCGCCTTCGGCGACGCCATCCTGGCCCAGGCGGCGGCCGGCGCCAGCTTCGCCGTGGCCGCCCCCAGCCGCACCAACCTGGGCGACGGCAGCTGGTACCAGATCACCGTCACGCCCTTGCGCGATCCGGCCACCGGCGAGACGGTGGCGCTGGTCCACAGCACCGACATCACCATCCTGCGCCGCAGCGCCCGCGACCTCGACCGCCAGAAGCGGCTGCTGGCCGACATCCTCGACACCCTGCCGCTCAACGTGTTCGTGAAGCGCGAGGACGGCCGCTTCTTCTTCATGAACCGCGAATGCCTGCGAACCGTCGGCCGCAGCCGCGAGGACGTCGACGGCCGCACCGACTTCGACCTGTTCCCCGCCCCGGTGGCCGAGGCCCTGAGGCTGGCCGACGACCGCGCCTGGTCCGCCGGCCGGCTGGAGGCCCACGAGGAAACGGTCATCGACGCCGCCGGGCGCGAGCGCACCTATCTGGCGGGCAAGGTCATCGTGCCGGGCAGCGACGGAGCCCGCCTGCTCATCGGCTATTCCATCGACATCGGCGCCCGCAAGGCCCTGGAACGCGAGACCCAGCGGCAGAAGGACTTCGTCCGCACCGTCATCGACAGCGACCCCAACCTCATCTTCGTCAAGGACCGCCACAACCGCTTCCTGCTGGTCAACCGCGCCACCGCCGCCCTGTTCGGCACCACGCCGGAGGCCATGGAAAACGCCCACAACGCCGCCATCCACGCCAACCCGGAGGAAGTGGATGCCTTCGGCCGCATCGACCGCCGGGTGATCGAGACCGGCGAGCCGTTCGAGGGCGAGGAAAGCCTCAGCCTGCCCGACGGCAGCGTGCGCCTCTACCGCACCCTGAAGCAGCCGATCCGGCTGGCCGGCGGCGATACCGGCGTGCTCGGCATCAGCGTCGACATCACCGCCCTGCGCCGCGCGGCCGAGGACCTGGCGATCCGCGAGGCGCGGCTGCGGGCCATCCACGCCACGGTGGTCGACGGCCTCGTCACCATTTCCGCCGACGGCATCATCCGCTCGGTCAATCCGGCGACGGAGCGCATCTTCGGGCTGGCGGCGGCGCAGATGGTCGGCCAGCCGGTGGACCTGCTGGTGGCGGCGGCCGAGGACGGCACCCCCACCCCCCTCGCCGCCCTGCTGGCCGAGCGCAGTGGCGAGCTGGTCGGGGCGGTGCGGCGGCTGACCGGGCGGCGCAGCGACGGCGGCGGCTTCCCCATGGAAATCGCGCTCGGCGAGGTGGAGGAAGGCGGCCAGACGCTTTACATCGGCGTGGTCCGCGACATCACCATCCGGGCCCGTGCCGAGGCGGCCCTGCGCGACAGCGAGCAGCGCTTCCGCGACTTCGCCGAGGCCACCTCCGACTGGTTCTGGGAGATGGATGCCGACCTGCGCTTCACCCGCATGGTCGGCAGCACCAGCCTGAGCGCCCCCGACATCCGCGAGTGGATCATCGGCCGCCGCCGCGAAGACCTGTTCGTCTCCGCCACCGACGCCGATGCCGAGCGCATCGCCGAGCACCGAGCCGACCTGGCCGCCCGGCGGCCGTTCAAGCACTTCCGCTACCGGGCCAGGATGCCGGACGGCGGCCAGCGCTGGTATCAGGTTTCCGGCAAGCCGATCTTCGACGACAACGGCTGCTTCCTCGGCTATCGCGGCACCGGCACCGACGTCACCGACCAGCAGGAGGCGGAAGAGCGCGTCACCTCCGCCGAGCGCAAGCTCTATGCCGCCATCTCGGTGATTTCCGAAGGCTTCGCCCTGTTCGACGCCGACGACCGGCTGGTGCTGTGCAACGATCGCTACCGCCAGATGTATCCGCAGCTGGCGGCGCTGATGGAGCCGGGCATCACCTTCGGCGCCATGGTGGAGGAAGCCCGCCGCCTCGGCCTGTTCGCCCAGACCGGCGACGACCTCGACCGCTGGATCGCCCGCCGCCTGGACGAGCACCGCACCCCCACCGGCCGCCCCTTCATCCAGCGCCTGGCCGACGGCCGCTGGATCCAGAGCGTGGAGCGGGCAACGCCCGATGGCGGCGTGGTCGGCACGCGGGTCGACATCACCGACCTGAAGACGGCGCAGATGGCCCTGGAACGCCTCGCCCGCCGCAACGAACTGATCCTGAATTCGGTGGCCGACGGCATCTTCGGGCTGGATGCCGACGGCCGCTGCATCTTCGTCAACCGGGCCGGGGCCACCCTGCTCGGCCATCCGCCGGCGGTGCTGGTGGGGGCCGAGTTGCGGGCGCTGATCCACGACCGCGGGCCGGACGGCCAGCCCCTGCCGGCCGCCTCCAGTCCGCTGGCCGATGCCGGCCGCAGCGGCCGCCCCCGGCTGGTGCACGAGGACGTGTTCTGGCGCGCCGACGGCACGCCGCTGGACGTCGCCTACACCATGGCGCCGATCATCGACGATGCCGGCATTTCCGGCGCCGTCGTCGCCTTCCGCGACATCACCGAGCGCAAGCGCATCGAGCGCCAGCTGCGCGAGGCCAAGGACCAGGCGGAGGCCGGCGCCCGCGCCAAGTCGCAGTTCCTCGCCACCATCAGCCACGAGATCCGCACCCCCATGAACGGGGTGATCGGCATGACCGGGCTGCTGCTCGACACCCCGCTCGACACCCAGCAGCGCCGCTTTGCCGAAACCATCCGGGAAAGCGCCGACGCCCTGCTCGCCATCCTCAACGACGTGCTCGACTTCTCCAAGATGGAAGCCGGCAAGCTGGACCTGGAGGAAAGCGACTTCGACCTGCTGCCGCTGGTGGAAAGCGTCATCGAGATCCTGGCGCCGCGCGCCCTGACCCGCGGCGTCGACATCGGCGCCCATGTGGAGCCGGCGGCGGCCCGCTGCTGGCGCGGCGATCCGGGACGGCTGCGGCAGATCCTCATCAATCTGGTCGGGAATGCGGTAAAGTTCACCGAACAGGGGTCGGTGAGCGTGACCGTCGAGGCGGTGGCGGAGGGGCTGCGGTTCGCCGTCGCCGACACCGGCTGCGGCATCGCCCCGGACGTGCTGCCGCAACTGTTTCAGGAATTCCAGCAGGGCGAGAGCGGCGTCGCCCGCCGCTTCGGCGGCACCGGCCTCGGCCTTGCCATCAGCCGCCGTCTGGCCCAGGGCATGGGCGGCAGCATCGCCGTCGCCAGCACCCCCGGCGAGGGCAGCCTGTTCACCGTCGTGCTGCCGCTGCGGCCGGTGGAGGAGGAAGACGCGGAGGCCGAAGCCGCCGCCGACGACGACGCCGCGACCATCGCCGCGGCGCTGGCCGGGCGGACGGTGCTGCTGGCGGCGCCGGCGGGGCCGATGCGCGACCTGATCTGCCGTCATCTGGTCGCGGCGGGGGCGGCGGACCCGATCTGGTGGTGGTCGACGCGGCCCTGCCCGACGGCAGCGAGTTGCCCGGGCGCCTGCGCCTCGCCGGTACCGACGCCGGCGCGGGCGGGCCGCTGAAGGTGCTGCTGCTCGGCGGGATCGGCGGCAGTCCGCACGCCGCCCGCCGCGATGCCGATGCGGTGCTGGCGCGCCCGCTGCGGCAGAGCGTCTTCCTGCGCCTCGCCGCCGCCGTGGTCAGCGGCCGCGCCTCCGCCCCGCCCGAGGCTGCGACGGAGCCGAGCCTGATGCCGGCGCCGGTGGAGGCCGACTGCCGCCTGCGCATCCTGGTGGCGGAGGACAATCCGGTGAACCAGCAGGTGGCGCAGCGCATCCTGGAACGCCTCGGCCACCATGTGGACGTCGCCGCCAACGGGCTGGAGGCGGTGGAGGCGGTCTGCGCCCTGCCCTACGACCTGGTGTTCATGGACATGCAGATGCCGGAACTGGACGGGCTGGCCGCCACCCGCCGCATCCGCGCCCTGGAGACGGCGGTCGCCGCCATTCCCATCGTCGCCATGACCGCCAACGCCCTGCCGAGCGACCGCGAGCGCTGCCTTGAGGCCGGGATGAACGATTACGTCTCGAAGCCGATCAACGCCATGCGGCTGGCGGAGGTGATCGCCCGCGTCGCCGCCCTGCCGGCCCCGGCTCCGGCCCCGGCGCCGCAGGCGGACGCGGAGCAGCCGGCCCCGCCGTCGCCGCCAGCGGCCGAGGCTGGCGATGCCATCCTGCTCGACCACGCCACCCTGGAGGAACTGGAACAGCAGCTGCCGGCGGAGCTGGTACGGGACTTGCTGGCTACCTGTCTGTCGGAAGCCGACGGGTTTGCCACCACCATTGCCGCCGCGGCGGCCATCGGCGACCTGGATCAGGTGGAATACGCCGCCCACAGCCTGAAGGGCAGCGCCTCCAACTTCGGTCTGCGCGCCCTTGCGGGGGTGGCGCATCGGCTTCAGGCAGCAGCGGCAGCGGGGCCGGCGGACGTCATTCCGCACCTTGCCGCCGAACTGCACCGCACTTTGCAACGCAGCCGCACGGCGGTGGAGGATCGTCTCCGCTCCGCCTGAGGCCAAGGGGGAGGGAGACGGCAATGAACCGGATCGTGATCGTCGACGACAGCCTGGTCAGCGGGCTGCTGCTGAAGCATCTGGTCAACCGGGTGGGCGGCATCTGCGCCCTGGCCTTCCAGGAGCCCATGGAAGCCCTGACCCACTGCGCCATGGCGGCGCCCGACGTGGTGGTGGTGGATTACAAGATGCCGTCGCTGGACGGCCTGACCTTCGTCGAGGCGCTGCGCTCCCTGCCTGGCTGCACCGCCGTGCCGGTGGTGATGGTCACCGCCGAGGCCGGGGTGCGCGAGCGGGCGCTGGCCCTTGGCTTTGCCGCCGTGCTGGGCAAGCCGGTGGAACCGGCCTTCGTGCGCGAGACGGTGCTGCGCCTGCTGCCGCCGCGCCCGCGCCTGTCCGCCGCCGGCTGAACCGGAACCGGCGACGGGGCGCGGGACGCCGGAGATGGGGCGGTCAGGCCGCCGCCTCGGCCGGTTCCAGGGTGCAGATGGCTTCCGGGTCGTCCAGCCGCAGCACCATGCTGGCGGTGAGGAAGAACTCGTGGTGGATGCCGTCGGTGCCGATGTAGCCGGCCATGAGATCCTGGCCGAGGATGATCGGACCAACCCGTTCATCCACCACCACGCCGCCCTCGATGGGCGCCTTGAAGATGCCGGCGGTGCACACCCGCTTCAGGTGCTCCAGTTGCAGCAGGTCGGAGCCTTCATAGCGCCGGAACAGCTGGTTGTAGAGCGACGGCGACAGCGCCATGGCATAGGGGCCGGGGAAGCCGGCGTCGTCCAGCAGGGTGACGGCCTTCACCACGTCTTCCAGCGCCCGGTCCACCACCGCCCAGTCGCCGGCGGTGACGGTGCGGCGGCCGGTGGCGGTCAGCAGCCCCTCCAGCCCGAAATCGCGGTTGCCGTAATAGATGAACTCGTCCTCGCGGCGGGCCATGGCCTCGGCGGCATCCTCCACCGGCGCCAGGTTGAGCGGCTGGCCGTATTCGGTGGCCGCCACGATGCGCCGGGTGGAGATGCGGAACCGCTTGCGCAGCATGGGCACCGAGACGGCGCGGCTGACCACCGCCCCCGCCTCGTCGTCGCCGACCGTGCGGCAGAAGCCGTCGTTGCCGACTTCGATGGCGGTCAGGCCGGGGCCGTAGGGGCCTTCGATCTCCAGGAACCGCCGGGCGGTGAGCATGGCGGCGGCGGCGTCGCTGGCGGCCTCGTCGATGGCGTCCCACAGGCCGGCATCGAGCGGCGCCTGGCGGCGGTTGAGCATGTCCATGGCGGTCATTCCCTCCCCTTGCCCTTCAGCGACCCGACCGTCGGCCGCCGCACGGCGCCGAGGGAGCCGCCGCGCTCGCCGCCGCTTTCGCCACCTTCGCCACCCTCACCGCCGCCGCCGGCCTCGCCGCCGTCGCCTTCGGCCTCGTCCTCCACCTGCAGGATCGGCTTGTCGGTGAACAGGTAGGTGCGGAACTGCTCGTCCACGTCGGCGTCGTAGCGGCGCAGCCACTCCAGCGCCATGGCGGCGTGCTCGATCTCCTCGCGCATGTTGTGCAGCAGGATCTCGCGCAGCTCGGCGTCCTCGCAGTCGTCGGCGCGCTGGCGGTACCAGTCGACCGCTTCCAGCTCCTCCATGATCGAGACGATGGCGTGATGGATGGTGAGCGTCCGGCGCGACAGGCGTTCGCGCGGCGCATGAAGGCTTTCGCTGCCCATGAAACCCCCGGTGTTGGGACTTTTCCTGCGGCGCGTCGGTCCGCGCCTCGTGCGGCTGGAAAACGCCCCCTTCCCTTCCGGGGTTGCAGAAACCGGCGGTAGCACTACCGCGCGCAAGGTCGCGTCCTTGCGGCAGGTCAAGACTGGTTTTTGCCGCTTTCCTCCGCTACACAGCGGCCAACATCCGCCGCAACAGCCATGAGAGCCGCCGCGTGAGCCGTTCCCTTTCCCAGATCATCGCCGCCGACCTTGGCGTGCGCGAGGCGCAGGTCGCCGCCACCATCGAGCTGCTGGACGGGGGCGCCACCGTCCCCTTCGTCGCCCGCTACCGCAAGGAGGCCACGGGCGGCCTGGACGACACCCAGCTGCGCACCCTGGACGAGCGGCTGCGCTACCTGCGGGAGATGGAGGACCGGCGCGGCACCATCCTCAAGTCCATTGAGGAACAGGGCAAGCTGACGCCCGAACTGCAGGCCCAGATCGAGGCCGCCGACAGCAAGGCGCGGCTGGAAGATCTGTACCTGCCCTACCGCCCCAAGCGCCGCACCAAGGCGATGATCGCCCGCGAGCAGGGGCTGGAGCCGCTGGCCGACGCCCTGCTGGCCGACCCGTCGCTCGACCCCGAGGCCACCGCCGCCGGCTACGTCGATGCCGAAAAGGGCGTCGAGGACACCAAGGCCGCCCTGGAAGGTGCCCGCCAGATCCTGATGGAACGCTTCGCCGAGGATGCCGAACTGGTCGGCTCCCTGCGCGAGGAAGTCTGGCGCACCGCCCGCCTCAAGTCCCGCGTGGTGGAGGGCAAGGAGAAGGACGGCGCCAAGTTCAGCGACTACTTCGACTGGGCGGAGCCGGTCGCCAAGGTGCCGTCGCACCGGGCGCTGGCCATGTTCCGCGCCCGCAAGGAAGAGGTGGTGCAGCTGACCCTGACCATCGACGACGCCGACGGCGGGCCGGGCCGCGGCCACTTCGAGGACAAGGTGGCGCGCCGCTTCGGCATCGTCGACCAGGGCCGCAAGGCCGACGGCTGGCTGGTGGACTGCGCCCGCTGGGCGTGGCGGGTGAAGATCAGCCTGCACATCGAACTCGACCTCATGGGCCGGCTGTTCGAGGCCGCCGAGGAAGAAGCCATCCGCGTCTTCGCCAGCAACCTGCGCGACCTGCTGCTGGCCGCCCCCGGCGGCATGCGGCCGACGGTGGCGCTCGACCCCGGCTTCCGCACCGGCGTCAAGGTGGCGGTCATCGACCGCACCGGCAAACTGCTGGAAACCGCCACCATCTACCCGCACGAGCCGGCGAAGAAGTGGGACGAGTCGCTCGCCATCCTGGCCGCCCTGTGCAGCCGCCACGGCGTCGAGCTGGTGGCCATCGGCAACGGCACCGCCAGCCGCGAGACCGACCGCCTGGCCGCCGACCTGATGAAGAAGTTCCCGCAGCTGAAGCTGACCAAGGTGATGGTGTCGGAAGCCGGCGCCTCGGTCTATTCCGCCTCGGAATTCGCCGCCAAGGAATTCCCGCAGCTGGACGTCAGCTTGCGCGGCGCCGTCTCCATCGGCCGCCGCCTGCAGGACCCGCTGGCCGAACTGGTGAAGATCGACCCCAAGAGCATCGGCGTCGGCCAGTACCAGCACGACGTCAGCCAGACCAAGCTGGCCCGCACCCTGGATGCGGTGGTGGAAGACTGCGTGAACGGCGTCGGCGTCGACGTCAACACCGCCTCCGTCCCGCTGCTGGCGCGGGTGTCGGGCCTGGGCGACAGCCTGGCCCGCAACATCGTGGCGTGGCGCGACGAACACGGCGCCTTCACCGGCCGCAAGCAGCTGAAGGACGTGCCCCGCCTCGGCCCCAAGGCCTTCGAGCAGGCGGCCGGCTTCCTGCGCATCATGAACGGCGACGATCCGCTCGACCGCTCCGCCGTCCACCCGGAAGCCTATCCGGTGGTGCGGCGGATCGTGGAGGCCACCGGCACGCCGGTGACGGAGCTGATCGGCAACGCCAGGCTGCTGCGCTCGCTCGACCCGGAACGCTTCACCGACGAGACCTTCGGCGTGCCCACCGTCGCCGACATCCTGAAGGAACTGGAAAAGCCCGGCCGCGACCCGCGCCCGGAATTCCGCGCCGCCGAGTTCAAGGAAGGCGTGGAGGAGATGAAGGATCTGAAGCCGGGCATGATCCTGGAAGGCGTGGTGTCCAACGTCGCCAACTTCGGCGCCTTCGTCGACATCGGCGTCCACCAGGACGGGCTGGTTCACGTCTCCGCCCTGGCCGACCGCTTCGTCAAGGACCCGCGCGAAGTGGTGAAGCCCGGCGACATCGTGAAGGTGAAGGTGCTGGAGGTCGACCTGCCGCGCAAGCGCATCAGCCTGACCATGCGCCTGTCCGACGAACCCGGCGCCGAGCGCAAGCCGGGCGGCGGCGGCGCGGCGGCGGCCGGCGGCGGCGGTGGTCGCGACCGTGACCGCGGCGGCCGCTCCGGCGGCGCTGGCGGTGGC